>JBOHRZ010000365.1:0-3054 GCA_050732975.1 Gemmatimonadales bacterium | reverse complement strand
CCAGGTTGGCGTCCGGGCGGCTGACCTCGCCGCAGCGGGGAACTTCGGCAAGATGGTGGCGCTGCGCGGCAACGAGGTGGTTCCGGTCTCGCTTGCAGAGGCGACGGCGACGCTCAAGACGGTCCCGCCGGAGTGGCTGGCCCTGGCGGACACGTTTTTCAGGTAAGGCAGTGAGAAGTGAGAAGTGAGAAGTGAGAAGTGGCAGCACGACCCTCGGGATCAGGGTGCCAGCACGTGCAGGATGCGGTCGAGCCGGATGTCGGCGGACGACGATCCCACCTCGATCCGGACCGGCTCCGATTCGACGCGCCATCCCGGCGTCGTCGTGTCCCAGTATGCGAGCGAAGACACCGGGAAGCGGAGTTCGACATCGCGCGATTGCCGGGGATCGAGGGTGACCCGCCGGAACGCCCGGAGATCCTTGATTGGCCGCGGCACGCTCGAACCCAGGTGCTGTACGTAGAGCTGCACCACCTCGTCGCCGCGGCGGGTGCCCGTGTTGGTGATGGACGCGGTGACGGTGACGGTGTCGGCCGGCCCGACCGTGTCGCGCGCGGTACGGAGCGAATCGTAGGCGAACGTCGTGTAGCTCAGCCCGAATCCGAACGGATACAGGACGGGGCCGGTGAAGAAGCGGTATGTCCGGTTCGCCATCCGGTAGTCGTCGAACGGCGGGACGTCGTCGATGGTGCGATAGAACGACACCGGCAGCCGTCCCGCGGGGTTGTAGTCGCCGAAGAGTACGTCGGCGAGTGCTGCACCGCCCGCCTGCCCGGGATACCACGCCTCCACGATCGCGGGGACGTGTTCCTGAGCCCAATTGACCGCGAGTGCGCTGCCGTTGAGGAGCACCAGCACCGTCGGTCTGCCGAGTGCCGTCACGCGACGGAGGAGATCCTCCTGCGGAGCGGGGAGATCGATGGTGGTCCGGTCGCCGCCCGCGAATCCGGGCACCTTCACGTTCATTTCCTCGCCTTCTAGCTGGTTGGTGAGGCCAAGTACCAGAACGACCGCGTCGGCGTCGTAGGCGGCGTCGAGCGCCCGCCGCTCCAGCTCATCCTGCGGTATGGCCCACAACAGCCGCAGCGACGCCGCGCCATACGACTCGGCCGCTTCGATCGCGATCCGGTAGCGGTGACCGCCCTCGAGCGTGAGCGGTGCGCTGACAGTACGACGTGCGTCCGCTGGTTCGCCGTTGTGCGACGCGTCGATTGACTGCACCACCGTCGAATCGTCGAGCTGCAGCCGATAGCGGACGCTTCCAGCCAGCGCGAGGCGGTAGGTACCGCTCGCGGGCGGGCGGATGGTGCCGATCCATTGTACGCTGAAGTCGTTCGAGTCAAGGCCGGAGCGCGGCGCGCCGCTGTGCCAGTCGAAATCCACCGTCGAATCGGTCCGGCGAAAGGCCGGTGTGCCGGCAACCGTCGTATCCGCGAAGTACGCGGCATCGAGGCCGCGCTTTCCGCGTGACGTGCCGAGCACCGCGGAAGGCACGACCGTGTACACCGGAACGCCCGGCGCGAGATCCGATCCGATCGCGTACGTCACCTGCGTCTGCTTCGACACGGCCTCGCGGATGCCGCGCAATGGCGTGATCGGATCAGACGGCGTGCCGTTGTAGTTGCCGTTCAACACGTCGGCCTGGTCGGCGTTGGGTCCGATCACTGCGATGCGGCCGAGATCCTTGCGCAGCGGCAATATTCCCGCCGCGTTCTTGAGCAACACCATCGACTCGCGCGCGGCTTCCCGGGCGAGGTCGTGGTGGCCCGGCGAATCGAGATCGCTGTATTGAATTCTGGTATAGCTGACGCTGTCCGGCGGATCGAACATGCCGAGCTTCATACGGGCGGTGAAGAGGCGGACCAGCGACGTGTCGATCGTTGATTCGGTGATCAGCCCGCGGTGTACGGCGTCGACAAGATGCCGGTAGGTGTCGCCGCACTCGAGGTCGGTGCCGGTGCTGACACCGACCGCCGCGGCCTCGGCCGCCGTGGCGACGACATGGTGCCCCTGGTAGATGTCGTCGATTGCGCCGCAATCCGAGACCACGTAGCCCTTGAAGCCCCATTGGCCCCGGAGAATGGCCTGCAGAAGCATCTCGTTGCCGCACGAGGGCGCGCCGTCGACCCGGTTGTACGAACACATGACCGACCCCGCACCGCCCTCACGGATCCCGGCCTCGAATTGCGCCAGGTAGGTCTCGTGCAGGTCGCGGTCGCTCACCACCGCGTCGAAGCGGTGCCGTAGCGGATCGGGACCGCTGTGCACCGCGAAGTGCTTCACGGTCGAGACCGTCTTGAGGTACTTCGGATCGTTGCCCTGCATTCCGCGGATGAACTGGACCGCCATCCGCCCGGTGAGAAAGGGATCCTCGCCGTAGGTCTCCTGGCCGCGCCCCCAGCGCGGGTCGCGGACGATGTTGATGTTGGGCGACCAGAAGGTGAGACCCTGGTAGCGGCCGCGGCTGTTCTCGCGCAGATACTGGTTGTTCTTGGCGCGGGCTTCGTCCGAGATCACCGTGGCCACGCGGAACATCAGCGAATCATCCCATGTGGCGGCGAGCCCGATCGCCTGCGGAAAGACGGTGGCGAGCCCCGACCGCGCCACGCCGTGCAGCGCTTCATTCCACCAGTTGTACGACGGCACCCCGAGCCGATCGATCGCGGGTGCCACGTCCATCATCTGGGAGACCTTCTCCTCCAGCGTCATCTGCGACACCAGGGAGCGGGCGCGATCGCTGAACGAGCGCGAGAGGTCGAGCCATGCGGGCGTCGATTGCGCGACGGCGCCGTGCACGACAAGTACCAGAGCCACCAGCACGGCGCCATGAATTCGTGATGGCATCAAGATCATCCGGTGCGGGGTTTTCGAAGATACACTACTGCCCATCGTCCGCCGGCGTCAGTGCCCTTCCTGCGCGCTGAGGTCGGCGATGCGCTTCCGAACCACTGCGACGGTAGGCTGCAGGTCGGCATCGGCGTTCTTCCAGAGGTCGACGAATGCGCCGTAATGGGCGAGCGCGTTCTTGGTGTCGTGCTTGGTGTAGTACAGCTC
>JBOHRZ010000364.1:0-3061 GCA_050732975.1 Gemmatimonadales bacterium | reverse complement strand
GAGACCTTCGTCGCCCGCTACAATGCCACCAGCCGGCCGTTTGTCTGGACCGCCACCGCCGAGTCCATCCTGGCCAAGCTCCACCGCCTTCTGACAGTAATTAGCGGGACACCACACTAGGGGCGGAGAGCAGGGAGAGCAGGGTGAGCGGGAGAGCGGGGTGTCATCCCGAGCGGAGCGAGGGATCTCAAGTGTTGCCAAGCCGGATATCACGGCGCAAGATCCCGCCAGGTCGGATTCACCGCTTCGATCAGCGTAATCTTCTTCTGTCGACTCCATGCCTTCAGTTCCTTCTCCCGCTGAATCGCCGCTCGGACATCGGGCGTTTGGTCGACGTACACCAGCCTGCGCACCCGATACCGCGCGGAAAAACCGGATGCATCTTTGCTCCGGTGCTCCGCTACGCGGCGCTGGAGGTTGCCGGTCACGCCGATGTACAGAACGCGAGTCCAGCTGGCGAGGATGTAAACGGAATAGGTCCGGATGCCGGCATCTGCCCAGTCGAATCGCAAAGAGTAACCGCCGTCCTGGTAACCAACTGGCGCCGTTTCCCGCAGCGCGGTACAATTTCACGTGGACGCAGCGAGGGCGTCCGGCACGGTCGACCTTGAGATCCCTCGCTTCGCTCGGGATGACATAAGCCTGCTTCGCTCAGGATGACCCCATGATTCGCCTTGCCCCGCTCTCGCTTTTCCTCCTCGCGCTTGCCGCCTGTGGCGGCGCCGCCCGCACCGGCGCGCGCCAGGCCGCGACGACCGAACTGTCCGTCGGAGCCCGCCTCGCCGCCACACCGCCCATGGGCTGGAACAGTTGGAACAAGTTCGCCTGCACCATCGACGAGCAGCTCATCGAGCAGACCGCCGATGCCATGGTGAAGTCGGGGATGCGCGACGCCGGCTACAAGTACGTCAACATCGACGACTGCTGGATGGCGAAGACCCGCGACGCCCATGGCAACCTGCAATCCGATCCGGTGCATTTCCCGCACGGGATCAATGGCGTCGCCGACTACGTGCACTCGAAGGGATTGAAGCTCGGCGTCTACTCGTCGGCCGGGACGAAAACCTGCCAGGGACTGCCGGCGTCACTCGATCACGAGGCCGCCGACGCGAAGAAGTTCGCCGAATGGGGCGTCGACTACCTCAAGTACGACAACTGCAACAACCAGAAGCGGCCGGAGTTCCAGCGATATTCAACTATGGGCAAGGCACTCGAAGCCACCGGCCGCCCGATCGTCTTCTCGCTCTGCGAGTGGGGCGACAGCATCCCCTGGGTCTGGGGACGCCAGGCGGGCGGGATGCTCTGGCGCACCACCGGCGACATCAGCGATCGCTGGACCTCGATGATCCGCATCCTCGACAAGCAGGTCGCCATCGCGAAATACTCCGGGCCCGGCGGCTGGAACGATCCCGACATGCTCGAGGTCGGCAATGGCCGGATGAGCTACAACGAATACGTCGCCCACTTCTCGCTCTGGGCATTGCTCAACGCACCGCTGATCGCCGGCAATGATCTCCGCTCGATGTCCGACTCGACCCGCGCAATCCTCACCAACCGCGACGTGATCGCGGTCGACCAGGACTGGGGCGGCCAGCAGGGAACGCTGCTCAGCACCAGCGGCGATACCCAGGTCTGGGTCAAACCGATGCACGACGGCTCGAAGGCGGTGATTCTCCTGAACCGCGGGACCGTCGTGGCGCCGATTTCGGTGGCGGTGAGCGACCTCGGGCTCGCCGCGAAATCGCACCAGGCGAGAAACCTCTGGACCCACACCACGGCGACGATCGGTGCAACATTGCAATCCGATGTGCCCGGACATTCCGTGGCGATGTTCGTTGTGAAGTAGAAGCAGAGAGAGCGAGAAGTGAGAAGTGAGAAGTGAGAAATTCCGAGAGCTGTCATCCTGAGCGGAGCGGCAGCAAAGCTGCCGCGCAGTCGAAGGATCTGCTTCGTCGATCTCGACCCGAAGCGAGAATCTCACCCCTCCACTCGACATCGATCGGAGTTCTGCTGACGGCGATCCTCGCCGTCGCCTCGCTCTCCGCCCAGAAGCCCGCCGAGCGGGCGTTCGCCGACTCGATCGTGGCGCTGGCGCAGAGCGCCGAACTTGCCGCCGTTTCGGCGGCCAATGCCCGCTGCGCTGGCCACACCGACGACCTCGCCCGCCTCTGCCACGGCCTCCTCGCCGAGCGCAAAGCCGAGTTGACACTGCAACGCGACGACGCCATCAACGCCAGCGACATGCTCACCCGCAGCGTCGCCGACTCTCCGAAATCTCCGGAAGCGTGGTACGGACTCGGACTCGTCCGGCTGCAACTCGCGCGCGACACGGTCTTCTCCAAGGGAGGGCCGCTGCTGCCGGTGGGCGCCAGCAACGAACTCGGCGCGGCCAATGCCCTGGTGTATGCACTCAAGCTCGATCCAACCTTCGCCGCCGCCGCCAACGCGCTCGCCACCACCGCGATGCCGCGCGAGAGCTCCGGCGCACTCAAGGATCGCGTCGACATGCTGCGCAAGGTGCGCGGAATTCTTTCGCCCGGCTCGCTGGCCGCCGTCGCGTTCCTCGAACGCAAGACGGGGCACGTCGATACCGCCCTGGCGCTCGAACGTCGCGCGCTCGCCTCCGGCAAGGTCGATAGCGGATTAATTGACGTCGCCATGGCGCGCGATCTCTACCGGCTCGGCAAGCCGGACGAGGGCCGTAAGGTGCTGATTGCCGGTGCCGGCATCAACACCGACGTGGCGTACAAGGCCTACCGTCAGGAACTCGCCTGGGTCGCCAATCCCGAAGAACTCGCCGAGTGGGACACCTTGCCGCCCGAACACCGGTCGGCGTGGCTGGCGGACTTCTGGGCCAAGCGCGACATCGCCGAGGGGCGGGCCGACGGGGAGCGGCTGATCGAGCACTACCGGCGGATCGAATACGCCATGGTGCACTTCCCGATCACGCTGCCGCAGACGGGCAGGCAGCGATTGATGTCGTATACGCCGTCAATGGGCTACTTCGAGGAACAGCAAGCGCGGAAGTGTGCGATGCGGGCCCCCGACGCCTATCAGGAAT
>JBOHRZ010000363.1:0-3061 GCA_050732975.1 Gemmatimonadales bacterium | reverse complement strand
CAAGACGACAGCGTGTTGTAATTATATGCGGACCAGCGCCTCGGCAATGACCGGTCCCCGCGCCAGATCGGCGACACCGATCACCTGGCGCGAGACACCGGCGGGGTTTGCCAACGGCCCGACAAGATTCATGAGCGTCGGCACGCCCAGTTCGCGCCTCACGGCCGCAACGTGCCGCATGGCCGGGTGATACGACGGCGCGAACAGAAAGACCAGGCCGATCGCCTCGAGCACCTGCGCGGCCCGCTCGGGATCGAGATCGATCCCGACGCCGGCGGCCTCGAGTACGTCGGCAGAACCCGATCGCGACGTGTGGCTGCGATTGCCGTGCTTGGCGATGGCCACGCCGCCGCCCGCCGCCACGAATGCGGCGGCTGTCGAGACGTTGATCGTGGTCACCCGCCCGCCCCCGGTTCCGCAGGTGTCGACGAGACTGGCCGGATCGGCATGCCGGACGCGCCGCATCGCACCGCGCAGCGCGCGGACCGCGCCCGCGACTTCACTCGCGGCCTCGCCCTTCTCGCGAAGGCGCATCAGGAAGCTGCGCACGTCGTCCTGTGGCGCACCGCCGGCGATGATATCGGCAACGGCGGACTCGGTCTCGGCTTCGGTGAGGTCATGGCCAAGCTCGAGCCGGGAGAGCGCATGCCGCAGAGCCGCGGTTGGCGCCGGGCGATTCGTGGGAGGTTCAGTTGCCATGGAGCGCCAAGCGTAGAGCGTCCGGCACCCGGCGTCAACGCCCCGGCTCGAACCGGCGAAATGCACGAATTGCAAGAGGTTACGCGGGTTGCCGCAGACCTCCGAGCGGACTAAGTTTGGCTACTTCATGGAGCGCGCTTTCCTGCTGTTCCTGGAGTTCGACGGCACCGAGTTCTGCGGCTGGCAGCGACAGGCGCAGGGGCGCTCGGTGCAGATGGTCGTCGAAGACGCGCTGAGCGAACTTGCCGGGTCCACCCGCAAGTCTGTCGCTGCCGGTCGGACCGATGCCGGCGTCCACGCGGTCTCCCTTCCCATCACTGTGGCCATGCCCGAGCGCTGGACCTGCGCGGATCTGCTTCGGGCTGTCAATGCCGTCCTTCCCGGCGATGTCGCGGTACGCGAAGTCCGGGCGGTAGCCGACGGGACCGATGCCCGGCGATCCGCTACCGGACGGCGCTATCAATACGACATTGGCGTCGATCGCTCGTCGCGCTCGCCCTGGCGGGCGCGCCGGGAATGGCCGCTGGGTCGTCCGCTCGCGGTCGATGCCATGGAGACGGCAACCGGGGCCGTGCTGGGCAGCCACGACTTCCGGGCGTTCGCGACCGTCGGCCCGCCGAAGCCACACTACGACTGCACCGTCATCGAAGCGGCGTGGCAGAGGATCGACGACTCCAGCGTGCGCTTCGTCATCGCGGCCGACCGCTTCCTCCATCATATGGTGCGGATGCTGGTCGGCACCCTGGTGGACATCGGACTGGAACGCCGCCCGGGTTCGGATATCGATGCCCTGCTGGCGCGCCGCGACAATCACGACACCAGCCCGCCGGCACCGGCCGGCGGCTTGAGCTTCGTCGCGGCGCAATATCCGGACACCTGTCTCCTCGCGGAGCGTGCGGCATGGTAACCCGACGTTTCGTCCGGCTCGGTCTCCTCACCGCGGCGCTGACGGCTTGCCACGGCGATCGTCCTGCGGCCGCACAGACACCCGCACCTCCGTCAGCGCAGGCGGCATCGCAGTCGGTGACGCTTCGGCGGACCGCGCTGGTCGACGCCAGCGCCCGGGTGGCGCCGTCGGTGGTGTCGATCCATGTGGTGCTTCCCGCGCCGCGACTGTCGAATTGGGATATTCTCTTCGGCCAGTCGCCGGAATCGCCGCAGGGATTCGGCACCGGTTTCGTGTTGCGGCCCGACGGCATCATCCTCACCAACCAGCATGTCGTCGCCAATGCGCAGCAGATTACCGTGACCCTGTATGACGGTACCGACGCCGAAGGGCGCGTCCTCGGCGAGGATCCGATCACCGACATCGCGGTAGTCAAGATCGACAAGCACGACCTGCCCGCCGTCGCCATCGGCAAGTCGACGGATCTGATGATCGGCGAGTGGGCCGTGGCGCTCGGCAATCCGTATACCTATCTGCTCGGCAACTCGGAGCCGTCGGTCACGGCCGGCGTCATCAGCGCCACGCACCGCAACATCCTTCCGACCGGCAGTCTGCAGGGGATCTACGTCGACATGATCCAGACCGACGCGGCGATCAATCCGGGCAACTCCGGCGGTCCGCTGGTCAACGCCCTGGGCGAGGTCATCGGCGTCAACTCGTCGATCTTCTCCAATTCGGGCGAGTCGGTCGGACTGGGCTTTGCGATTCCCATCGAGCGCGCGGTCCATGTCGCCAACGAGATCATCGCCAATGGCACCGTGCGGCGCGCCTGGGACGGACTCACCGTCAAGGCGGTGCGCGATCCGCTCGAATGGAAGCAGACCGGCGGCGTTACCGTGCAATCCGTCGCGCCGGATGGGCCGGCGATGCGCGCCGGCATCCGGCCCAACGACGTTCTCGTCAAGGCCAACGGCCGTGCGCTGCGCACCTTCCTCGACTGGGAAGCGGTCAAGCTCGATCTCAATGTCGGCGATCCCATCACCGTCACGGTGCGCTCGGCCGGCAAGACCAGCGAGCACACGATCGTCACCTCCGATCTGCCGAGCGTGACGGCCACCCCGACCCGCGTGCTGCAGGGGATGGATCTCGTCACGGTGACCCCCGCGGTGCGCGCCGAGCGGGGGCTCAACACCGGCACCGGAGCGCTGGTGGTACGAATCGCACCGGATATCGCCAGCCAGATCGGCATCCAGCAGTACGACGTGATCATCGGCATGAATCAGCAACTGCTGCGCACCGCGGACGATGTGGCCAGGGCGCTCAACGCGGTACGCGCCGGCCAGATGTTCGTGCTCTGGATCGAGCGCAACGGCCAGCAGATCCCACTCCAGCTCAGCATGACTCGGTGACGTCGCCGGCCTGGCAGTCTCCGCTCTCGACGCGGTATGCATCCACCGCCATGCAGCACCTCTGGGG
>JBOHRZ010000362.1:0-3074 GCA_050732975.1 Gemmatimonadales bacterium | reverse complement strand
GACCGCGGCTGAACCGGCCGAGGCACTGCGCGCCTGGTTTCTCGGCCCGCGGGCCGAGAACGCCGCCGTCGTCGAACGGCTGGTGCTCGAGGCGTTGCGTGATCATGTCTTCTGGCGCCGCAACTTCCATCCCGAAGACGGCCTCGCCGTGCACGAGGCCGACCGGCGCCGTCCCGGTTTCGACGCCGCCACCGCGCGACTGACCGAAGAACTCCTCGGCCTGCTCGCCGCGCTCAAGCGCGACGTGCCGTTCTACAGCCGCCGCTACGCCGGTCACATGGTGGGCGAGCAGACCATCGCGGCGCAGATCGGCTACTTCGCGGCGATGCTCTACAACCCCAACAACGTGACCGCCGAAGTCTCACCGGTCACGACGCGGCTGGAACTCGAGGCCGCCGCGCAGTTGGCGGCGATGATCGGCTACGACCCGAAGCGCTGCTGGGGACATCTCACCTCGGGCGGCACGGTCGCCAACTTCGAGGCGCTCTGGATCGCCCGCGGCGTGCGCTATCTGCCGGTGGCGCTGGCACTCTCCGCGCGCGACCTTGGCATCAACCTGCAGGTGCGCGTCGGAGAGAGCGGCGACTCCGACATCCGCCCGCTGCCGCTCTGGACGCTGCTCAATCTCGACGCCGACGCAACGCTCGATGCCCACCGGAAATTCTTCGAAGCGGTCGCGCCGAAGGAGGCGGCACGCGCGCTCGACGCACACTCGCTGTCCGCGATCGGTTACCAGGATTACAGTCGCAACCTCCAGCAGGCGTTCGGCGACGAGTTGCCTGCGGGCGTCGTGCTCGTCCCCGCCACCGCACACTACTCGTGGGAGAAGGTGGTGCGCGCACTCGGCATCGGTGCGCGCCGGATCTTCACGGTGCCGGTCGACGCCGCCTGCCGCATGGATCCCGACGCACTCTGGCGCCAGTTGATCGCGTGCGCCAGCGAGCGTCGGCCCGTGCTCGCAGTCGTGAGCGTCTGCGGCAGCACCGAAGAGGGCGCGATCGATCGCCTCGATCAGATCGTCGAAATACGGAAGCGCGCCGCGCGCGAACTGGGCGTCACGTTCCATCTGCATTCCGACGCCGCCTTCGGCGGCTATGCAGCCGCCGCCACCCGCGCCCCGGACAGCACGCGGATGGATGCAGACCGGATCCGCTCCCATTTCGGCGGCGAGTGGCCGCCGGACGAGTGGACCGCCTCGATCGCGGCTCTCGCCGACGCCGACTCGGTCACTATCGATCCGCACAAGCTCGGATATGTCCCCTATCCCGCCGGCGCAGTGCTGGTGCGCGATCGGCGGGCGCGCGCCCTCGTGGCGATCGAACCGCCGTACCTCGCTCCCGCCGGCGACGATGCACCCGACGAAGTGCGTTTCCTCGGCCGCTGGATACTCGAAGGCTCGAAGCCCGGCGCCGCGGCCGCGGCAGTGTGGCTCTCCCACCGTGTCATTCCGCTCGACGTCAATGGCTATGGATTTCTGATCTCACGCACCGCCGACGCCGCGCGCCGCTTTCACGACGCGCTCGGCGCCGATGCGCTGTCGCCATTCCGGGCTGTCCGCCTCACGACGCCCGACCTCAACCTCGTCACGTGGATCGTGACGCATCCATCGTGCAAGTCGATCGCCGAGGTCAATGCGCTCAACACGGCGATCTACGACGCGTTGAGCCCCGCCGCGACCGATCCGCCGTACTACATCACCCGCACCCGCCTCATGCGCCCCGCCTACGACGGCGTGCTGGAGACGTTGATCGCCGAGCTCGGCGTGCCCGACCAGCGCGGATCGGAAGATGGGCTGGTGGTGCTCCGCGCCACGATCATGAATCCGTTCTTCGGCGAGGGCTCGCCGCAGCCGGATCATCTCCACGGCCTGGTTAGCGCCGTGCGAGAGGCGGCGGAGAAGGCCATCAGGAGCAGAAAAGTTGGAAGAGAAGGAGGAGACGGAGGCGACGAAGGAGAGAGATGGAGGAGATGAAGGTGACGGAAGTGGAGACTCTCCTCCGTCACTTGCGTCACCTCCGTCACTCTCCTCCCTCCCCTCGCTCTCCCCGCTCTCCCCGCTCTCCCCGCTCTCCCCGCTCTCCCCGCGACGATACTGTCGCTGTATACTCATGAGCCGTCAATCGACGACTGCCCCTCCGGAGGTGCCCATGCGCAGCGCACTGACTCTCGCCGTCCTGCTCGCCGCCTGTTCGGCCGGTGTCCCCGAGGCGCCCGTCAGGGACTACCTGGTGCAGTATCCACAGCCGGTCGACGGAGCCGACTCGCTTGTCATCAAGGAGTTCGACGCGTCCATCGAGCTGGCGATCCCGGTAGCGAAATCGCTGGTCATTCGGTCGTCCCGGGCGCTGAGCGCTCTCCGGACCATCCCCGATATCACCAATCTCGATCCGATCGATTCGCTGACGCAGGTGATCAGCGCCATCGTCTTCTTCAATACCGCACCGGCCGACTACACGCTCTCGGCGGTCAACGCGCTGGCATCGGGGCCGCGTCGCAGCATACCTGCGGATTCCGGCTCGCTCTGGATCGAAAACAGGTTCCGGATCACCGCCATCAACGACATTGCGACCATCTACAACGTGCGCGAAGTCGATCTGGACTTTCCGCCCCCCAACCAGACCCTTGCTGAGCGCCCGCAGCCGTAGTCGCGGTGCGTGACCTCCGACCGCCGATCCCTTCGGCATTGAACGGCACGTTGGCTTCGCGCCACTTGCCGCTTCTTGTCGCCTGGTCCGTGCTCGCCGCTCAACCGGCGCCCGCGCAGACGCTTCCCACCTGGCACGTAAAACTCGACCACGCAATCCGACCGGCCGAGGGCAGCGATGGCGTGCTCGGCAACGTTTCCTATCTCGCCGTTACCAGCACCGGCGTCGTGTACGTCGCCGAGCGCGGCGCGCCGCGGGTCACCCGCTACGACGCGCATGGCATTTTCGCCGGTGTGGTGATGAGCGAAGGCGCCGGACCGCGGGAAGTCCGCGAACCGGAGATTGCCGCGCAGGGTGATACACTCCTCGTCTTCGATCCGCAGCTCGCCCGGCTCACTCGATTGGCGCCGGGCGGGCGAATGCTCGACG
>JBOHRZ010000361.1:0-3076 GCA_050732975.1 Gemmatimonadales bacterium | reverse complement strand
TTCCCGATTCGGGTGCCACCGCCGTTCTCTCGGACGGCGGTGGATACACGCCGGGTGGTGTGTGCGGGGCACTCGGCGGCGGCGACGGTTGCCGCTACTACCGCGTCACGATTCCGGCTGGACGGTCGTATGATGTGACCTTGAAGTGGGATCCGGCTTCGACAACCGACATGGGCGTTTATATCGCGGACGCGACCGGCACGGCGAAGGCTTCAAGCCAGGCTGCCGACAATGCCGGCCCACAGGCCGGCGGGCCGGAGACGGCGACGTTTACCCTCGACCCAGGTACATATACGTGGGCCATTGTATGGTTTGCGTACGCTGGGGCAGCCCCGCCATTCTTCCAGCTCCAGGTTACCGCACACTGATCGACTGACCGTCGTGGTTGAGCGACGCCGCCCCCGTCCGGAGAGATCCGGGCGGGGGCGGAGTGCTTTGAAGAGAGAACGAGGAAAGGAGGGAAGACAGAAAGAGAGAAGGAGCGAAGGGATCAGGCGACGTGGATTCCTCCGTGAGTGAAGAAATGCCGAATCGCGTGAAACCAACGCCATTCCGCGCAATTCGGGACCGCGATCTGCTGCCCGGCCACGTCATTGTCAGTCATGGTCCCGCCAGACACCTTGCGAGGGCGCCGAGCCGAGGCGAATGTTCGGTGAAGATCCGGGAAATCATCCGGATCCTCCACGACGACGGTTGGCGGATCGAGCGCGTCCGCGGCAGCCATCGCCAACTTCGGCATTCATGGAAGCGAGGAACCGTGACAGTGGCCGGCCATCCCAATCAGGATCTCACGCCTGGAATGCGGATCAGCATCCTCCGCCAGGCAGGTTTGCGGTGAAGCGCCTGCGGGTCGTCATCGAGCAGACCGCCACCGGCTTCGGCGCCTGGGCGCCCGAGCTACCGGGGTGCGTCGCGGCGGCGGCCACCAGGGCCGAAACCGAGTCGCTGATCCGTGAAGCCGTCGACCTGCACCTCGAGTCGATGCGCGGACACAACGAGGAGATGCCGGCAGGAATAGCGGAGGGCGTTGTCCTGGAGTTCAGTGACTGAGGGAACAGAAGGCTGAGGTGACGAAGGTGACGAAGGCGACGGAGGAGAGAGATGGAGGCGATGAAGGTGACGGAGGAGATCTCCCATCGTCTCCTCCATCTCCTCCATCTCCTCCATCTCCTCCGTCTCTCTCCTCCCTCTCCTTGGTCACTTTCGTCTCCTCCTCCCCCTCATTCTATCGCTCTGTCATTGCAGCCAACGCCGCGGTAAGATCCTCGCCGTCTCTCCACTGCATCTGGAAAAGTCTGGCGTAGATCCCGCCTCGCTTGAGTAGTTCCGCGTGGGTGCCTTCTTCCACGATCTGTCCCTTGTCGAGCACGATCAGTCGATCGGCGCGCTGCACCGTGCTCAGCCGGTGCGCGATGATCAGCGTCGACCGGCCGTACAGCAGCCGCTCCAGCGCCGCCTCGACCAGCCGCTCGCTCTGGCTGTCGAGCGAACTGGTCGCCTCGTCGAGTACCAGCACCGCCGGGTCCTTGAGCACCGCGCGGGCAATGGCGATCCGCTGCCGCTGACCGCCCGACAGCTTCACCCCGCGCTCGCCCACCAGCGTGTCGTATCCCTTGGGCAGCTGCGACACGAAATCATGTGCATTGGCCACCCGCGCCGCCGACTCGATGTCGGCCTGGCTGGCGTCGGGCCGGGCATAGGCGATGTTCTCCCGCACCGTGCCGCTGAACAGCGCCGGTTCCTGCGGCACCGTGCCGATGGCACGCCGCAGATCGGCGAGCGCAAGCTCGCGGATATCTATACCATCCAGTAATACAGCCCCGCCCTCGACGTCCCAGAAGCGCGGCAGCAGCGAGGCGATGGTGGTCTTACCGGCGCCCGAGGGACCCACCAGCGCCACCACCTCTCCCGGGCGGATCTGCAGCGAGAGATGCTCCAGCGTCGGGCCGTGGCCGTCGATGGTGTTGTACCGGAAGCGGACGTCGCGGAACTCCACCTCGCCGCGCACCTTCTTCGGCAGCGGCACGGGATCCACCGGGTCGGCGATTGCCGGCTTCGATTCCAGGATCTGGAACACCCGCTCGACGGCGCCGATCGCTTCCTGGTAGGCTGCATAGAACGACGTCAATGCGCCGATCGACGCCGCGATATTGATGCTGTACAGCAGGAACGAGATCAGCTTGCCCGGCGTGAGATCGCCGGCCAGCACCATGCGGCCGCCCTGCCACAGCACGATGGTGACGCCGCCGAACACCGTGAACGTCAACATCCCGAAGAACATCGCCCGGTTGCGAGCGCGGCGGAGCGCCGTCTCCACCACGCGGGCGATCCGGGCGCCGAACAGTTCGCGTTCGTGGCCTTCCTGCACAAAGCCCTGGACCACACGGATCTGCGAAAAGGCTTCGTCGGCGACGGCGGTCGCGTCGGCGACCTGATCCTGCACGCTGGTGGTCATCCGCTTGAGGCGGCGGCCGAAATAGAAGCCCGACGCGATCACGATCGGCACCACGCCGAGCGTCGTCAGCATCAGTTTCCACTGCATCACGAACAGCAGCACGACGCTGCCGACGAGCACCAGGCCCTGCCGGGCAAATTCGGCGAGTTGATTGCTCAGGATGGCCTGCACCAGGCCGATGTCGATGGTGAGCCGGGAGGTGAGCTCGCCGGTGCGCCGGTCGGCAAAGAATCCCGGCGGCATCTCCAGCACCTTGCCGAACAGTTCGCGACGCAACCCGGCGACGGCGCGTTCGCCGGTGGCCGAAAGGAAGTACACCTGGACGTAATTGAGCACCGCCTGCACCGCGAAGAGCACCAGCAGCAGTTCGGCGATGTGATCGAGCAGGGTGTGATCGTGGCGGACGAACGCCGCGTCGAGCAGGTGCTGCGCCACCATCGGAAACGCCAGCGTGATCGCCGACGCCAGCAGCAGGGTGACGGTGGCGATGTACAGGCCCGTCCGGAACGGCCGCACCCGCGGCCAGAGCCTGAGCAGGGCCTTCGGCGAGGTGTCAGCCACGAGAAGAACAGGAGAGCAGGGAGAGCGGGGAGAGCGGGGAGAGCGCCGTCGCTCTCTCCG
>JBOHRZ010000360.1:0-3114 GCA_050732975.1 Gemmatimonadales bacterium | reverse complement strand
GGTGCGGCAGCCCCCCGGCGCGCGCCACGGCGCGCGACGAACCATACGCCACCGCAAAGCCCAGCCGCGCCGCTTCACCTAGTCGGCGATCCAACCCGCCGATCGGGCGAATCTCGCCGCCGAGTCCCAGCTCGCCGAGGAAGATTGCGTCGCCCGGCGCCGGACGATCGTGGAGCGACGAGAGCAGTGCGGCGGCGACGGCGAGATCCGCCGCCGGCTCGGTCAACCGGACACCGGCGCTGGTCTGGACAAAAACATCGCGCCCGGAGAACGACGCGCCGCCGCGACGCTCCAGCACCGCGAGAATTACCGCCAGCCGCCTCGGATCGATCCCCGTCGCCACCCGCTGCGGCGTGCCCCACGCGGTCGGCGCGGCCAGCGCCTGAACTTCGACCAGCACCGGCCGCGACCCCTCCATCAGCGCGGTCACCGCACTCCCGGGTGCGTCGCCGACGCGGGCGGCGAGGAACACCGAAGACGGATTGGGCACCGCGATGAGCCCGTGTTCGGTCATTTCGAACACGCCGAGCTCGTCCACCGAACCGAAGCGATTCTTTGTCGCACGAAGTAACCGGTAGTCGAGCGACGGTTCGCCCTCGAAGTAGAGCACCGTGTCGACGATGTGCTCCAGGGTTCGCGGCCCGGCGATGCTGCCGCCCTTTGTGACGTGCCCGACGACGATGACCGCGGTACCGCTCTCCTTGGCGAAGCGCATCAGCAGCCCGGCGCATTCCCGCACCTGTCCGACATTGCCGGGGGCACCGTCCAGGGCGTCGGTATAGACGGTCTGGATCGAGTCGAGGACCAGCACCGAGGCGCCCAGCACCTGCGCCGCCTGCAGCACGGCATCCAGGCGGGTTTCGCCGACGACGTGCACCGCACCAGCGCCATCGGTGAGGCGATCGGCGCGCAACCGCAACTGCTCGGGCGACTCCTCGCCGCTGGCGTAGAGGACGGCATGTCCGGCCGCCTCGAGCCGGGCCGCCGCCTGGAGCAGCAGCGTCGACTTGCCGATCCCGGGCTCCCCGCCGATCAGGACCATCGACCCGGGCACCACGCCTCCGCCCAGCACGAAGTCGAACTCATCGATGCCGGTCTTCCACCGGGTCAGACGCTGGCCGGCGACGTCGATCAATCGCACCGGCGCGGGCGCGATGCCCGCCGCCGGCGCGGTCCGACGGACGCTCCGGGCGGCGACCGGTTCCTCGATCACGCTGTTCCAGGCACCGCACGATTCGCAGCGCCCCACCCAGCGAGGATGATCGTGTCCGCATTCGGTGCAGCGCCAGATCGACTTGCTGCGCGGCATGCTATTCTTCGCGCTCGGTCAGGTTCTGAAAGCGGGTGTACTGCTTCTCGAAGTGCAGCTTGATGTTGCCGGTCGGTCCGTTCCGGTGCTTGGACAGCAGCACTTCCGCCCTCCCGTCCAACGGTTCGCCCTTCTGCTCCGCTTTCTCGCGGAGATCCTTGTACATCTCGGGCCGGTGGATGAAGATCACCACGTCGGCATCCTGCTCGATGGCGCCGGAGTCGCGCAGGTCGGAGAGCATCGGCGTGCGCTCGCCGCCGCGCTGTTCCGGCGCGCGCGATAGCTGCGAGAGCGCGATCACCGGCAGATCCAGCTCTCGCGCCAGCGCCTTGAGCGACCGGGAGATATCGGAGATCTCCTGGACCCGGTTGTCGGAGTACTCGGGGCTGCGCATCAGCTGCAAGTAATCCACGATGATCAGACGGACGTCATTTTCTGCACGCAACCGACGGGCTTTCGAACGCATCTCGAGGAGAGTCAGTGCCGGGGTGTCGTCGATCCAGACCGGGCAGTTCTGCAATACCCCGGCTGCGGCCGCCAAGCGAGGGTAATCGGCGTCGCGCACCCGGCCCTGCCGCACCGCCAGCGAGTCGACCCGCGCCTCGGCGCACAGCATCCGCTGCACCAGTGCCTCGGTGGACATTTCCAGCGAGAACAGCGCCACCCCGAACTGATGATACGCGGCGTGCGTGGCGATGTTCAGGCAGAAGGCCGTCTTCCCCATCGACGGCCGCGCGGCCACGATGATCAGTTCCGACTTCTGGAAGCCGGTCGTCAGCCGGTCGAGGTCAGCGAACCCGCTCGGCACGCCGGTCACCGACTGGCCGCTCTTCTGCAGCGCCTCGATGTGCTCCATCGCGTCCCAGAGGCGCTGCTTGATGCGGACGAACCCGGCTTCGCGCCGCTGCTGCGCCACGCCGAAGATCCTCGCCTCGGCGTTGTCGAGCAGCTCTCCGGCGGTCGACTTGCCCTCGTACGTGGTGGTGATGATTTGGGTCGCTGCTTCGATCAACTGGCGCTGGATGGCCTTGTCGCGCAGGATCCTCGCGTGATACTCGAGATTCGCCGCGGTCGGGACGGCGTTGACGAGTTCGTCGAGATAGGCGACACCGCCCACCGCTTCGAGGTCGCCGCGGCGCAGCAGTTCTTCGCGCAACGTGACGTAGTCGACGACCATCTGCTGTTCGGCGAGCGCCTTCAGCGCCCGGAACAGCCGCCGGTGCGCCTCGCGGTAGAACATGGTGTCGTTGAGGAGTTCCACCCCGTGCAGCGCGGCATCGGCATCGATGACCATGGCGCCGAGCACCGCCTGTTCGGCCTCCTGGCTCCAGGGCACACCCCGGCCCTGGAAGGCGTCAGGAACCGCGGTCGACGAGCTGTCTGGCAATACGAATGTCATCCCACGCCGGCCGTTTCCAATTCGGGTTCCGCAGCAATGCCGCGGGATGGTATGTCACGATCAGGGGAATGCCGTTCCAACGATGCACCTTGAGCCGCAGGTCCGCCAACGTGCGCTTGACGCCAAGCAGCGCTTCCGCCGCGGTGCCGCCCAGCGCGACCAGGACCGCAGGCTTCACCAGCTCGATCTGACGGCGCAGGTAGGGGAGGCAGGCGTCCCGCTCTTCCGGTAATGGTACTCGGTTTCTGGGCGGGCGGCATTTCACGACGTTGGCGATGTACGCATCGGCGCGCGGCACGTCGATGCTGGCGAGAATCCTGTCGAGTAATTCACCGGCGCGACCCACGAACGGCCGCCCGGAGAGATCTTCGCTCTCGCCAGGACCTTCGCCGACAAGCATCAGTCG
>JBOHRZ010000359.1:0-3126 GCA_050732975.1 Gemmatimonadales bacterium | reverse complement strand
AGCTTCCCGATCGCGTGGCTGGCCACTTCGGGCGGCTCGACGTGCTGGTCAATTCGGCCGCGGTCATGGAGCGGGCATCGCTCGCGGAGACGACAGTCGAACGGTGGGATGCCGTCCTCGATCTCAATCTCCGGGCGCCGTTCTTCGTAGCGCAGCGGGCCGCGCCGCACTTGGCCCGGGTACACGGCACGATCGTCAACATCGCCGATCTCGGCGGCCTGGAGCCGTGGCCCAACTACGCCGCGCATTCGATCAGCAAGGCCGGCGTGCTGATGCTCACCAGGGTGCTGGCCGTGGAACTGGCACCCGACGTGACGGTCAACGCCCTCGCGCCCGGCACCGTGCTCGTGCCCGACGATTTCGACGACGTCAAGCGCGAATTTCTCAGCGCCACGACGCCGCTGCAGCGACTTGGCACGCCGCGCGACGCCGTCGACGCGCTGCTGTACCTTGTCGAGCGCGGTGATTTTGTCACCGGCGAGACGCTGGTCGTCGACGGCGGCCGTTTGCTGCGGCGATGATCGAGCTGGGCGACATCGCCGTCATCGGCGGCGGGTGCTACGGTCACTTCTACACCAGGCAGCTGGAAAGTGCGCGCGACAAGGGAGCGGTCCGTTACCGCGAACTGGTGATCGTCGACCGTGACGTGCGCTGCCAGGTTGCCGGGCTGCCGCCGTCGCCGGTGCGCCGGCTCGCGGTGGCCGGGTGGTCGGACTTCCTGGATGAATGGCTCGACCCGGCCGCGCGAGATCGCGGTGGGCTTCGCGACATGATCGTCCCCTCGCCGTTCATGCCGCACCTGATGGCGCAGTGGCTGATGCGGCGCGCCTGCGAACGATGGCCCGATCGCGATATCGACATGATTCCGGCCGACGCGCCGGTGGGTACGCCGTTCGACCGCCTGCACGACGACGGCACCCGGTACGTCTCCCATGCGGACTGGCTCTGCCCCACCCATTGCGTCGAGCCGTTGCTCTGCCCGGTGATTCGCGCGCCGCGAACCTGGGAGATGGGCGAGACGGTCGCGGCGTGGACGACTCGGCGTGCCGCGACGCGACCCGTGGCGGGTCCCGCGCTGTTTACCTGTCGACACGTGGTGCACGGTGTGGGGATGTACCGCGCGCGGGTCGCATTCGAGGCGCTGGCGCAGCTGAACGCCGTGGCCGAGCGCGCCGGCGGGGGTGACCTGGTGATCGGCTCTGTGTCGGCCTGTCATGGCGCGATCGGTGTGCTGCATGTCGGGGCGGCGGAACCCGTCGATCGGTCGGGTGTTCTATATTCGCAGGCATCGCCTGCCAGCCATGACTGATCCTTTCGCCCCGCCGCCCGACGAAGTCGGTACCGAGTTCGACGTGATCATCGTCGGCGCGGGCCCGGCCGGTCTTTGCGCCGCGATGTACACCGGCCGCGCCATGCTGAGCACCGTGGTGCTGGAACGCGGCGCCCCCGGCGGCGAACTGCTCAACACCGAAAAGGTCGAGGACTATCCCGGATTCGTGACCATTCTCGGCCCCGAACTCGCCGACCGGATGGCGGAGCACGCGCGACGCTTCGGCGCTGACATCCGGATGGAGGACGTCGAGTCGATCCGCCGCCGCGATGACGGCGTCTTCGAGGTGGCGACTACCAGCGGTGCAGTGTTCACGGCGCCCGCCGTGATCCTCACCGCCGGAGGGACGCCGACCAAACTCGGCGTGCCGGGCGAGGCAGAGTTTGCCGGCAAGGGCGTGTCGTACTGTGCCGTGTGCGACGGGGCCTTCTTCAAGGGCGAAACCATCGCCGTCATCGGCGGCGGCGACGCCGCGGTCGAAGAAGCCGACTATCTCACGCGCTTCGCCGAGAAGGTGTACATCGTCCACCGGCGCGACGAATTCCGCGCCGCGCGCGTGCTGCAGGAACGCGCCTTCTTCAATCCGAAGATCGAAGTGATCTGGAACAAGCGGGTGCTGGCGATGCTGGGCGAGCCGACCGGCCTGCGGCGTCTCGACCTGGAGGACACCGTCACCGGGGCGCGCAGCGAACTTGCCGTGACCGGCGCCTTCGTCTTCATAGGATTCCGGCCCAACACCAGCCTGGTGAAGCAGCACGTCGCCCATGACGCGGCGGGTTACATCGTCACCAACGACCGGATGGAGACGTCGATCGCCGGGCTCTGGGCGGCGGGCGATCTTCGCGCCCAGTTGACGCGACAGGTGACCACCGCCGTCGGCGATGCCACCACGGCCGCGGTGGCGGTGGAGAAGTTCATCAGCGCCCGCAAGGCGGCGGCCACCGCCGCACCCTGACCGCCACGCCGCCGAACGGCGACGTTAGCTTCCTGCATGGCTACCCGCACCGAACGCGATCCGCTCGGCGAGAAGGAGATTCCGGCCGAGGCGTTGTACGGAATCCAGACGCTCCGCGCGGCGGAAAACTTCCCGATTTCAGGCCTGCGGCCGCTGCCGGCGTTCGTCGACGCCGTCGTGATGATCAAGCGGTGCGCTGCCGAGGCGCACCGGCACACCGGCCGGCTCGACGCCCGGCTCGCCGACGCCATCGTGCGCGCCGCCGACGAAGTGCTCGCGGGCCAGCACCGCGACCAGTTCATCGTCGACCCGTATCAGGCGGGCGCCGGCACGTCGCACAACATGAACATCAACGAAGTCCTCGCCAATCGCGCCAACGAGTTGCTCGGCAAGCCGCGCGGAGGCTACGCGCCGATCCATCCCAACGATCACGTCAACATGGCCCAGTCGACCAACGACGTGATTCCCACTGCGATGCGGATTGCGGCGCTACGCACGCTGCCCGCGCTGCTGTCGGCGATGGACGGCCTGGCGGCGAGCTTCCTCGCCAAAGGCAAGGCGTTCGACGGCATCATGAAGTCGGGCCGGACGCACCTCCAGGACGCCACCCCGATTCGGCTGGGCCAGGAGTTCACGGCGTGGGGCCACACGATCGAACGGCACCGCGCCAAGCTCGACGAGGCCGCCCGGTGGCTCCGTGCCATGAACATCGGCGGCACCGCGGTCGGTACCGGAATCAATGCCGAGCCGGATTATCCCCGGCTCATGGTCGAATGCCTGCGCGAGCTGACCGGGCTCGACCTCGAAGAAGCCGCCGACCGCATCCAGGCGATGCAGTCGA
>JBOHRZ010000358.1:0-3147 GCA_050732975.1 Gemmatimonadales bacterium | reverse complement strand
GGGCTCTACTTCGAGGTGTCCGGGGTTCCGGTCGATTCGAGCTACCGGGTGGAGCTGACCATCAAGCGGGTCGGGCGTCAGTCATTCTTCCGCAAGCTTCTGGGCATCTTCGGCGGCGGGACGTCGGAACGGCTGTCGTTTGTCCGCCGGCAACGCGGGCGCCGCGACGGGGTCCTCCAGGAGATCGACTTCCGCAAGCTCAAACCGGCAGAGTACGTTCTACAGGTAGCGATTTCGGCACCAGACCGGGAGAGGGTCATCCGACGCCAGGAATTCACGATTACACGCTGACGCGCCGCGGTCTCATGGCGCTGGTCGTCGCAGCCGGTCTCGGCACGACCGCCGGGGCGACGCCGTGTGCCGCGCAGTCGGCAGCGGCGCGGCAGGCCGTGCTGGAACTTCGGGACTCGCTCCGGAGTGTCCGCGACACCACGTCGCTTCTGACCCTCGAATCAAACACCATCGCCGTGGCCCGCACCGACCGCGACGACGCCGTGGTCCACCTGCGGCTGGGGTATCTCGGGTTGCGCCTGGCCGAACTCACCGGCGACGCCGGCCACTTCCGGGATTCCGAGGGCGAATTCCAGTGGGCGACGGAGCTGCAGCCGAAGTGGCCGCTGCCGTGGTACGCGCTGGCGACCGCCGAGCTGCTCGAAGCCGACCGCTATCCTTCGGGACTCAGGGCGGTATTCGGCATACTCGGTCGAGATCTCTTCGTCCAGCCTGCCCTCGACATGGCAAAGAGCGCCAAGGTCGACTCGAACTTCACGGAGGGACTGTTCGAGTTGGGTGACGATGCGCTGCGCTGGCACGTGCAGTCGCACCTCACCGTCGCCCTCGCTGCGTTGCGCGGGGTGGCGTCGGCTCCGGTCGGGCGGAACCCGGCGGTGTTGTTGCTGCGCGGCCGGCTGGAGCGTGAAGTGGGTGACATCGACTCGGCGATTGCTGCGTTCAAGGCGGTCGTGGAGCGGGAGCCTCGCAACGGCACCGCGCTCCTCGAGCTTGCCCGCACCCGGCTCGGGGCCGGGCGCATGGCCGGCGTTGACGACTGGTACCGCGGCCTCGCAGTCGCTGATTCGGCGACGCTGCGGAAGTATCGCTCCGACCTGGCGTTGGTAATGTCCGACTCGGCGCTGCGCGCCTTTGATGCGACGCCGGCTTCCGAACGGGTGTCGGTGGCGCGACACTACTGGGACAGCCGGGACCCCGACGCCGTCGACGCCGGCCCCGAACGCCTTCGCGAACATTACCGGCGCATTGAATATGCTCATCGCAACTACGCTCTCGTTCCCCGGCACGAACGGTACGACAGCGTTCACGATTTTGAACCCACCGGATCCCGGTTTGACGATCGCGGTCGGATCTATGTCCGGCACGGCGAGCCCGACGATCGCAGCACCCTGTCGATGATCGGGCTGCCGCCGAACGAGTCGTGGCTCTACCGGCGTCCTGGTGGCGATCTCCTGTTCAACTTCGCTCAACCCGATTCGGCGCAGGGCTACCGGATGTACGAGAGTCTCCTCGACATCGTCGGGCTCGGCGTGGCGGCACAGCACACCGGCCAGGGCGACGTCCGCGGCCGGCTCGATTCGGGGAAGGTCATCGCCACCTACGGTGCAGCGTGGACCGCCCAGGCGGCGCAGGAGATCCTCTATTCCCGCGAGCAGATGTCACCGATCTATGGGCGCATGCTTTCCGGCGGGCCCGGTGCGGCGCATTCCCTCCAGGTCGCCGAGCGCGCCGAAGGCCGTCACAGCATCGAAGTGGGTCTGCAGACCGACAGTTGGAAGTTCGGCTACGAGTTGCCGCTCGAAGCGACGGTCGACGCCGTCGCGGTCGGCGCCGACGCCGGCGGCACTCAGATGCAGATCTCGTTTGCCATTCCCGGCTTCTCGCTCTATGCGCCGCCAACTACCGGCATCGTGATGTACCCGATCCGGATGCGCGCCGCGGTCCGCAACAGTGCCGGCGAAACCGTGGCCACCGTCGATACTCTCCGGAATTTCGGTGCGGCGAGGCCGATTCCCGCCGGCGACTATCTCCTCGCCCGCCTGCCGGTAGACGTGCCGCCGGGCTCGTACACGGTGCGGGTTGCGCTCGAGACGCGCAGTCGCGGGGTGGTCACGTCGTCGCAGCCGTTGCACGTCGCGCCGATGACCGGTTCGCGCCTCACGCTCTCGGACCTCGCGCTCGGCACCCGGCGGGTTCCGCTGCCGTGGCTGGTCGCCGGGACCGACACCGCCTGGATCAACCCGCTGCACACCTTCCGGCCCGACGATCCCCTGCAGCTCTTCTTCGAAGTCGGCGGGATTCCCGTCGGTGGGCCATATCGCCTCGAACTGTCCGTGCTGCGATCCGGCGGCCGGGCGGCGCAGATGCAGGTCGGATTCAACGAAGTCGCGTCCCATGGGCCAGATCGGATCCGCCAGGTCGTGAACATCAGCCGACTGCACCCGGGGAAGTATGTGCTCGAGGTGACCGTGTCGCGCTCGTCCGGTGAACATGCCGTGCGCCGTCAGAGCTTCACGGTGATCAAGTGAGTGGACGACCACTTGACGCCGGGAGTTCACGGTGATCAAGGAACCGTGACCCGTATTGTTTCGGCGCTGATCGCCGTGCTCATCGCCGCACCGGCGGCGGCCCAGTCTCCGCCCGAGCGCGCCGCGTTGCAACTCTTCCGCGACTCGCTCCTGCTGAGCAGTGACACCGTCCCATTGCACGCCCTGGAAGCCCGGACCATCTCGGCGGCGAAGCAGCACCGCGACGACACCGTGCTGCACCTGCGGCTGGGATTCATCGCGCTGCGGATCAACGAGCTCGGCGGAAGCAAGGCTCGCGTCGACGACGCCGCCAGCGAGTTCGCGTGGGCCACCGAACTGCAACCCGGCTGGCCATATCCCTGGTTCGGGCTCGGCCTCGCGGAGGCCCGCGGATCGGATCACGTGCACGGCTTCGCCGGCGGCCTCTGGACCATGCTGGGCATCGATCGCGACACCCGCGCCGGCGAGGCGTTCGCCCGATCGCTGCGGGCCGACCCCGGGTTCGTCGACGGCTTGATCGCGTTCGCCGAGGTTGCCGAATCGGAACGCATCGGAGCGCCCGTGATGGCCGCGGTCCGGGCGCTCCGGGTGGCACAGGCGTCGCCGC
>JBOHRZ010000357.1:0-3152 GCA_050732975.1 Gemmatimonadales bacterium | reverse complement strand
TGCCAGTGCCGCGCCGATCGTCATCGGCACCGGCGCCTGCTGATCGTTCGATTGCGCGCTCATCGAGCCGGCGACTCCGGCCAGCAGCACCGCCGACAGTCCCGCGTGCCGAATCCGGCTCGCCGTCATCCGCTTCCTCGTTTTCACCGGCCGCCCCCTCGGCGGCTTGCCGGTGCCGATCCCGTCGACCAGCAGGTTCACCACCGCGTCGCGCATCCGGGCCGGCGCCGGCGCCGCGGCGTCGAGGTCGCCGAAGATGAACCGCGTCTGATTGAGCTGCATCACCAACGACGGCACCATCCGCGGCACGACCACCACGGCATGACGCCGGAACTCGCCGCTGGCCACACCGCGGGCCGCAATGGCCCGCAGCGCCCGACGGTGCCGCTGGATCACATGCTCGAAGAAGAACCGTCGGATCTCGGGGAACTCGACCAGCTCGGCCTGTACCAGACGGCAGACCCGCATGATGTCCGGCCGGGCCATCAGGTCCCAGAGACGATGGATCACCGCGGTGAGCAGCGCCGTCGCCGTCCCGGTATGCTCCCGGCTCAGTGATTCGACGCCTTCCAGCAGGGTGACCACCTTCTTCTCGATGATGGCCCGCAGCAGATCGTCCTTCGAGGCGAAGTAGAGGTAGACAGTGCCTTTGGAGACGCCGGCCCGCGCCGCGACCTCTTCCAGCGTGGCATGCGCGAAGCCCCGTTCGCCGAATACGGTGAGCGCCGCCTCGAGCAGTTCGTCGGGACGGTCGGCGGGGCGGCGATGGAAGCGGGGCGACGGAATCAAAGCCTCGAAGTTACTGACTGGTCAGTAAGATAAGAGAGAGGAGAGAAGAGAGAAGAGAGACGAGGGGGCGACTCGCGTCTCGTCTCTCGAATGTGGGATGCCCACGATCGAGCGACGAGTGGCATGGAGTCCCCTCCTCTCTCCTCTCTCTTCTCTCTTCTCTCGTCTTGCCGTACCTTTCAACCGCCACCTCGCGGAGCGCACATGACGGAGCCCTTTCTCAGCTCCGATGAGTACGACGAACAGGCCCACCGGTTATACAACGATGCACGATACGATGCCGCGATCGCGCTGCTCCGCGAGGGGCTGGCACGCTATCCCGACGCGGCCGAACTCCACGTCGGTCTGGGCTATGGTCAGCTCGCCCGGGAGGAATACGCCTGGGCGCGGGGTGCGTTTCTCGCCGCGCTGGCGCTCGACGCCGACCACGAAGACGCCCTCGCCGGGCTGGGCGAAACGCTCCTGGTCCTGGGCCAGCTCGAGCAGGCGCTGCGCGCCTTTCAGCGGTTGATCGAACTGGACTTCGCCGACGATCACGACCTGATGCTCCAGGTCGGCCGCGCTCTCTTTCGCGAAGGATTCTTCGTGGAGGCGCGCCGTTTCTTCGAGCTGGGTTATGCCTTCCACGCCGATTCGGCCGAAGTCGCCGCATCGCTGGGGTATACGTCGCATCGCCTGGGGATGGACGCCGACGCGTTCTACTGGCTGCGCCGCGCCCTCGAACTCGATGCCGACTTCGCCGAGCCGCGGATCTATCTCGGCAACATTCTGTACGACCGCGGTGAGACCGCCGCCGCGATGCTGCACTTCGCCCGGGTCCGACCCGAGGATCACTTCGACGACCTCGGCGTCTGGCGCACCATCGAGCTGCTCAAGAACACCCACGGTCTCGCCGACGATGATCCCCGGATCCGGCCCTGGCTGGCGCGCCTCGCCGACCTGGGCCGCGACGCGGACACCGAAGACCTGCTCCTGGCCGAAATCGAGAGTCGCCAGCCGGACGGGTCGTCGCGCGACCCGCACCAGCTCGAGCTGTTCGGCACCCTGATGCGCGACGTGCCCGGGATGATGCAGAAGCGCGCCGCGCTCTCCAGCGGGGTGCACGTGATCGAGACGCTGGCCGGGCTGGTGCTGCGCGGGACCTGGGACGAACTGGTGCTCCATCTCCAGACGGTGGAGGCGGCGTGGGCCGACGGCACCCGCGACGCATTCATGCAGGCCTTCGCCCGGCGGGGCGCTGCCGAGACCGGCGTGCGCATCCCCGTCGGCAGTTCGGAAGGCTTCCTTCGTGGCGCCGCCGCGGCCGGCGTGATTCGCATCCTGCAGTGATCCGGTTCGAGCGGGTCGGCAAGACCTACGTGACGCCGCTCAGCCGGCGGCGGGTGGTGGCGCTCACCGATTTTTCGATGGAACTCGAGCGCGGCGAGGTGATCGGCATTGCCGGACCCAACGGTGCCGGCAAGTCGACGCTCATCTCGCTGCTGCTCGGCTTTCTGCATCCCACCGCCGGAGCGGTGACCATCGACGGTCATGCCCCGCGACGATACGTCGAACGCCACGGCATCAGCTATCTCACCGAACTGGTCGCGCTGCCGACCGGGTGGAAAGTCACCGCCACACTGCGCCGGATGGCGGCTCTCTCGGGTGTCCCCCGCGCCGAGCTCGATGCCCGGGTGGCGGCGATCGAGACTGAACTCGGTCTCGACGAGCACGCGGTCAAGACGGTGAAGCAGCTCTCCAAGGGGAACCTGCAACGATTGGGACTCGCGCAGGCGCTGATCGGCGACTTCGATGTGGTGGTGCTCGACGAACCGACCCACGGACTCGATCCGCTCTGGACGCAGCGCTTTCGCGATGTAGTGGCGCGGGCCCGGCGGCCCGATCGTGTCGTCCTCATCGCGTCGCACAATCTCGACGAACTGGAACGCCTTGCCGACCGCGTCGCCATCCTCAATCGCGGCCAACTGCAGCGGGTCGTCGAGCACGGCGTCGGCGCGGTCTCCGCGGCGCCGCTGTCATGGCGGATCGCGTTCGAGGGATCGCCCGACATCGCCGCGGCGTTCGCCGGCGCGGTGCCGATCGCGGGGCGTCCGGGTGTCTTCCGGGTGTCGGCGACGCGGGCGCAGATGAGCGCGTCGCTGGCGGTGGTGCTCGCCGGCGGCGCGGTGCTGGTCGAATGCGCCCCGGAGGAGAGCAGTCTCGAGACGGCGTTCCGCGCCGCGGTACAGCAATGACCCGCAACGATTCGCCGCTGCGATATCTGCCGTGGTTCGTGCGCGACGCCGTCGTCTGGCCGTTGCGGATGTTCGTGCTGGGCGCCGTCCTGGTAAGTGTCCTGGTCTGGCGCTTCAAGGCCAACATGC
>JBOHRZ010000356.1:0-3186 GCA_050732975.1 Gemmatimonadales bacterium | reverse complement strand
GATGTGCACATGCGTCCCGAAGATCAGCAGCGCCTGCGCCAGTTCCTGCAGATCCTCCTTGACGCCAAGGTAGCGCTCCAGCGGAGTGATCTCCTGTTCGATCCAGGAAGAAAACGGATGGGTACCCGCCGCGGCGATCGTCAGCCCCTGCTTGGCGGCGAGATTCATCACCAGCCGCCGCAGCCGCACCAGTTCTGCGCGCGCCTCGGCGGGCGAGTGGCAGACCCGGGTGCCGATCTCGACCATCGACTGGTGCAGCTCCGGCTTGATCTCGCCCAGGATCACCGAGTCCTCCTTGAGGATCTCGGTGATGTAGCTCCGCAATTGCCGGGTCACCGGATCGATGATCTGGTACTCCTCTTCGATGCCGATGGTGAGCGAAGGCGGCTTCATGCGGGTTCCCGTTCGGGCGGCAAGACGAAGGCGGTCAGCGGATCAGCCGCGGATCGAATGTAAACCGGCGTTGTGTCCTGGTGCGGACCCGCCGGAATGCCGGGTGCGCCGGATTGAGGAGATAGTTGACCTCCTCGGCCACCGGCGCCGCAGGGACCCGGAGCGCCAGTTGTTTCGCGGCGTCGAGCCACGCGTCGCCGCGGGCCTGACAGGCGGGATGATCGGGGGTGCGTGACCAACTGGCGGGAAGCGAGTCCGGCCGCACGATGTCGGTGCTGTCGTCAGGAAACGAAACCTCGATCAGCACCAGGTCGCGCGGCGCCTCGCTGCTGTCGAGGTGCACCAGCAACTCCAGTGCGGCGAGAGCCCGGCTGCCGGAGAGATAGATCACGGCGCGGCCGGCAGAATTCCATCGCCCCCCGTACAGCCTTGCGCCCTCACCGTCCAGCGCGCGATGCGCGGCGCGGCAGATCCGGTAGCCGAGCACTCAGCTGTAGACGCCGTGCTCGATCCGCCCCAATACCCGCTCGACTGCCAGTGCGCCGGCATCGCTGTCGAGAAGATGGAGCGGAATCCGGCCACCCAGGGCGCGATTCGCCTTGCCAAGCCAACGGTTCGCCGTGTCGCGATCGCCGAGCGCCTCCTGGGCTCGCACCACGAGGCGCACCAGACGCGCCAGGCGGTCGGATTCCTCGGCCGAGAGCGGCTTGCCGGTGCTACGCTTCCGCTGCAGCGTCCGGGCGCTGCCGACCACGCGGTAGACATCGAGCTGGGATGCAACCGAGGGCGTGAGTTCACCGAGTACGTGATCGAGCGAGCCGACCGGAAGGCCGTGCCGTACAACGTCGGCCAGCTCGACCTCGCTGGTGACGTTGCGATGCAGCACTGAGTAGCCGCCCAGCTCCTCCGCAACCTTCAATGCCATTCCGTCTCCTTGCGCCAAATGACGTATTTAGCTTACCCGTTTGGCATCCGCTGCGCAACCCTCCTCACTCCGCACTCTTCACCCTCACCCCTCACGCCACACTCCTCACCCCTCACTTCTCTCCTGTTGTTATCGCGACTGGACGACGAACGTCGGCACCGTGGATCCGCCGCCGGCGGTGACATTGACCAGCGTCGACGTCGAGATCCGACAGAGCATCCCGTCGGCCCAGGCGCCGTGCCAGCAGAACGGGGCCGTGTCGACGATTCGTTGGTCGAAGACCAGCGATCCATCGCTGATCGCCGCGAAGGGTTCGGAAGGGAGCGCGATCCGTCGTTGCACCACGTATGGTTCGGCGAGGGCGCGGGCCACCGCGAGATCCCAGGTCGCGCTGTCGACCTCCCTGCCCAGCACGATTCCGGCACCGCCATACTCATCGTTGGGCTTGAGCACCAGCTCGTTCCGGTGACCGCTGATCCATGGCACCAGGTCGATTGTCGTGCCGTCGAACTCGGTGTGCCGTTCCTCGACCACACGGGTCCACGGCACCAGATATCCGATCGATTCGGACAGTGCATCGCCGAAGACGGCGGCGTTGCGCTCATCGGAGAGCACGGCGAGGGAGGCTTTCTTGTGCAGCGGCTTGCACGCGGGCGGATTGACAAGGCATACGGCTCCGTCGAGCGTCGCGCGGATCAGCGGATGCTCGAGTCCCGAAGCGGCAACCAGCTCGTGCAGCAGCACGCGCTTGTAGACGAGATCGATTGCGGTCCCGGCGTCGTCGCGCAGCACGCCGTCGCGATAACTCAGTGCCTCGGGCGTCGTGATGACGCACTGGCAACCAGAGCTGACGAAATAGTCGCGGCAGAGCCCGAACTCGGCCTGAGTCGGAACATCATCCCAGTCGACGATTGCGATGACGGGGAGGGTGCGCACTCCGCGGAACCGGTGCCACGTTTCCAGCAGCGTGTTGAACAAGTGATGCCGGGCGGGAATCGGCCGGACGATCCAGTCGCGCGCGAATCCGCGCATCGCAGGCATGGTGAGGAACAGCTCGGCGAGCACATCCTGGTACGCCGCTCCGGCCGGGGTCTCGCCGTTGAACTCGGTGACCATCGGCCGGCCGGTGTCCGGATCGACGAAGGCGTCGACCCGGCCGAGTGGGATCGGGGTGTGCAGGCGTGGCGCCGTGATGAACAGGGTCTCTTCCCAGTCGGTGAGCCGGAACTGGGCCCGGAATGCCGGATCGGCCGCCGCCGCGTCGCCGGCGACCCGGAGGGCCTCGATCAGATCGGTGGCCGCTGCCGAGTAATAGCGCCAGTCCTCTCCGCTGAGAAACCGCGGCCGAAGCACCGTACAAAGCGGGCGATCACCGAAGACCAGTCCGCGGGCCCGCTGCCGGGCATCCAGCCACCCCGCGGATTCGGCCGCGAGCGAATCGTTCAGCCGGTCGTGCCAATCAACGATCGGGTCGGGACTATCGCTCACGCACGATCCACGGCGGCGGGCACCTGCGCGACCACGGCGCCCGGGGGCGAAGGCGGTGCCAGCGCCAGGTCGATCGCCACATCCGCCATGGTCCGCACCACCCACTCGAAATACTCCGGCATCAGCGAATTGATGTCGAAATCGGGCGCCGGATTCATGAAATCGATGGCGTACGGCACGCCGTCCCGGATCGCCCATTCGATCGAGTTCATGTCGTAACCCAGCGCCCGCACCAGGGTCCGCGACTGGGAGATGATCCGTGCCCGCATGTCGACGGGCAGAAAGGTGTCGCCGGGATGGTACCGCCGCTCGCGCGGGTCGTACTGGATCGGCAGCACGTGCTGTCGCCCGATGCAGACACAGCGCACGAACTCGTCCCA
>JBOHRZ010000355.1:0-3191 GCA_050732975.1 Gemmatimonadales bacterium | reverse complement strand
GTGCCCCGACTAGCGCCCGGGCCTCGCCGATCCGCGCCGCGCGCAGTATCGCCGGATCCCTGGCGCCGGCGATCACCGCCGCGTACGCGCCGCCAGTGGTAGGATCCCCGATCGCCTCCTCGCACTCCGCCAGCTCGACCAGCAACTCTTCATGCCAGTCCGCATGAGGCGAAAGCGCCAGCGCTCCGCGCAACGGCGGGACCGCGCCGGCGCAGTCGCTGATGCGCGCCCGCGCGTGACCCTCCAGCCAGAGCGCTTCAGCGCCGCGATCGCCGCGTGGAGCCCGGGCGTAAGCCGACTCAGCGCGCACCGCCACCTGGCCCCAGAGCTGCACGGCCTGTCCCGGCTGATCCTTGCGTTCGGCGTCCCGGGCCTGACTGCTCAGGGTACGCGCCTGATAGAGCGAGTTCGACCACGCGCACGCGGCCACCAGCGCCGCGACGGCCGCGATCCAGCGCTTCACTGGCCCCCGCCGCTGGAGGTGTCGGCGGTCTCATTGTCGTAACGGCGAAGGTATTCGACGATGGCGCTGGCAATCGTCGACGCCAGCTTGCGTTGTCCATTACGCGACGTCATCAATGCGGCGTCGGCGCGGTTGGTGGCGTAGCCCATCTCGATCAGGATCGCCGGCCGGCGGGCCGTGGTGAGCACGGCGAAATTCGCCTGCTTGACGCCGTGGTCGGGGCCATCGTGGACCTCACCCATGAACGACTGGATCAGCGACGCCGCCTGCTGCGACTCGCGGAGCGATTCACCGGTCTGCAGATCCTTGAACATGAAGTCGAGTCCGTCCCCCCGCCCGGCGTCCTTTTCGGGATTGTCGAAACGCACCGCCGCATTCTCCATCCGGGCCACTCTGGCAGCGTCGGCCGAACGTGCCTCCGACAGGAAATATGTCTCGAACCCTCGCACCTCGGTGTACCCCGGGCGGCGGGCCAGCGAATTGACGTGGACCGAAACGAACAGATCACAGTCGGTGCCGCAATATCTCGGCGCTCGATCGCCGAGGTTGATCAATGTGTCGCGGGTGCGGGTCATGGTGACACGGACGCCCTGCTTCTGCAAGTCGTCGCGGACCAGCAGCGACACGGCCAGGGTGACGTCCTTCTCGGTGAGCCCATGCGGGAAGAACAAGCCGGGATTGCCGGGATCGACGCCGCCATGCCCCGGATCAATCGTGACCCGGTGCCCGGCACGAAGTCCATTAGGCAGCCGATTACGCCGCTCGCTGCCGACCGTGGTCCGCGAAGCGTGGATCGCCAGGGGCGATGCAACCGGCCGCTCACTCAACACCGCCGTCGCCGCCACCCATTTCCATGCACCGCGAGCCGGGTCGGCCAGCAGCTCGGCCACGAAGGCCAGCGGAACCAGAACCGAATCGCCCGTGGGCCTGGAAATACCCGGCAGGGCCCGCAGCGTGGAATCGACCTGCACGACCGGCGTGCCGGCAAGAAACCGGAAATCTCCTGCGTCGGTCTGCAGGGTTACCCATGGATCGTCGCGCTGGACATGTCCCCGAACCGCCCGCGCCAGGGCGTTCAGCGATAGTAGCGGGCCTTCGCCGCGGCGCTCCACCAGCGGAATGGTGACCACGCCGTCGCTGCGATTGACCTGCAGCCGGCCCGGAGGCGCGGTGGCGCCGAGGAGCGCCAAGGCGACGGCGATCACCGGCGTCCCTTCCATGCCATCGTGCGGGCGACTTCGCGCTCTGCCGCTCGGCGCTTGAGATCTTCGCGCTTGTCGTGCGATTTCTTTCCCTTGGCCAGCGCCAGCGACAGCTTGGCCCGGCCGCGCAGGAAATAGAGCTCCAGCGGAATCAGCGCCAATCCTTCCCGCTCGACCGCGCCGACCAATCGCTCGATTTCCCGGCGATGAAGCAGCAGCTTGCGCGATCGCACCGGATCGTGGTTGTAGCGGTTCCCCTGTTCGTATGGCGTGATGTGCAAGCGCTCGACCCAGACCTCGCCGCGCGACACCCGCGCGAACGCTTCCTTGATCGACGCACCCCGCGTCCGCAACGACTTGACCTCGGTACCGGTCAGCACCAGTCCCGCCTCCATGGTGTCGAGCACGTGGAAGTCATGAGTGGCCTTCGGGTTGCGGGCGACGCTGACTCGCTCCACACCCGGCCCGGAGTGATCCGTCGGAGACCTGGCGCACATGTGCCATCAAATTAACGGTCGCAAAGGCCGATTGCTTGACGCTTACCCATTGCGAGCACTACGTTTGCGCCTCAAGCCGAAGTGGTGGAACTGGTAGACGCGCTGCGTTCAGGGCGCAGTGGGCGCAAGCCCGTGGGGGTTCGAGTCCCCCCTTCGGCACTCCTTTCCTGCAAGTCCCGCGCTCAATACCGCCGCATCGAGCGGTCGACCGCCGCCGCCCAGGCGTCGATCCCGCCCGCCAGGGAGCGAACCTGCGGAAACCCCGCGCGCACCAGCATTTGGCGGGCTTGCAGCGACCGTGCGCCATGATGACAGACCGTCACCAGCGAGCGGTTTCGCGGCAGCTCTCCCAGTCGCGCCGGGAGGTCGGCCAACGGAATCAGCATCGAGTCCGGGAAGTGTGCGATCCCGAACTCCCATGGCTCCCGAACGTCCACGACGACCGGCCCTCCCGCTTCACCAAGGGCTTTCGCCAGCGCAGGCACCTCGATTTCGGCGTCTTCGTCATCGCTGGCGAGACCCGCTTCGCAGAACGCCTCGTAGTCGATCAGCTGCGTCACGGAGGGATGCGCGCCGCAGACGACGCAATCGGGGTCGCGATGCACGGCGATCTCGCGAAAGCGCAACTCCAGCGCGTCGAACAGCAGCAGCCTTCCGGCTGCGGAACGTCCGATCCCGGCGATCCACTTGATCGCCTCCAGTGCCTGCAGCGTGCCGATCACGCCGGGCAGCACCCCGAGCACGCCGGCGTCTGCGCAACTCGGCACCAGTTCGGCCGGCGGCGGTTCGGCAAAGAGGCAGCGGTAGCACGGGCCGCCGTCGGCAATGAACAGCGACAACTGGCCCTCGAAGCGGAGGATGCTGCCGTACACCAGCGGCTTGCCCTCGAACACGCAGGCATCGTTGACGAGATACCGGGTCGGAAAGTTGTAGCTGCCGTCAATCACGATGTCGAACCGGCGGATGATCTCCAGCGCGTTTGACGACGACAGCCGTTCGTCGAAGGTCTCGACCCGCACGAACGGATTG
>JBOHRZ010000354.1:0-3209 GCA_050732975.1 Gemmatimonadales bacterium | reverse complement strand
CGGTGATCACGAACAAGACCACCAGCCCGGCAACGAGCAGCACCGCACCGGCGATCCCGAAGATCCGGATCCGTTGCGGCGTGAGCCAGGGTTCTTCAGCGGCCGTGATCGGAGCGCCGACAGCCGGTGTCTTGCCAGTTGTTGCCATGTCCCCATCGCCAGAGAGTGATGTCGCAAACGGAATCGTACAAAATGCCGATGCGGCGGCCATTTTGCCAGAGCGCCCTCGCGGCAGCGATTGGCTCGGCCCCGCTGTCGCCGAGGCTTGACACTGTCTCGCGGTACCCGAGATTCAGGTTGGTCCGCACCCCATCCGCATGACACCCAAGGAGTCCGATCGTGCCGGCATCGTCCGATCCCGACGAGCAATCCCAGCAGCCTGTCGCTTCCCTTCCTGACGCATCCACCACGAGTTCGACAACCCGACGCGATTTTCTCCGCACGACCGGCGAAGCGGGCCTGGCATTGTCGGTGATTGCGCCGTATGTCGGCCGAGCCGGCGCGCACTGGCACCCGCGGTTCCGTACCGGCGCCGCACCGCAACCGATCGACGCGCTCGAGTCAGGTCTCAAGTGGCGGATGCTCGGGCCGTTCCGGGGCGGACGCACCGACGCAGTGACCGGAGTGCCGGGTCGCCCGAACGAGTTCTACTTCGGCGCGGTCAATGGCGGCGTCTGGAAGTCGATCGACGCGGGGCGCGTCTGGGAGCCGGTCTTCGACGGGATGCCGGTCGCCTCGATCGGCGCGATCGCCGTGGCGCCATCCGCGCCCGACACCGTGTACGTCGGCACCGGCGAATCGACATTGCGCGATTCGACCGGCTTCGGCAACGGCGTCTACAAGTCGACCGATGCCGGGAAGACGTGGACCCACGTCGGCCTCGACGACACGCAGCACATCGGAAAGATCGCGGTCGATCCCAGGAATGCGAACATTGTCTTCGTCGCGGCGATCGGACACCTCTACGCGGCGAGTCCGGCGCGCGGCGTCTTCCGCACCACCGACGGCGGCAAGTCGTGGCAGAAGGTGCTTGGTCCGAACAACGACGTGGGCGCCTGCGAGGTGGTGATCGATCCCACCAATCCGCGTGTCGTCTTCGCGGGATTGTGGAACACCCGGCGACCGCCGTGGTTCACCTACGCTCCGACCAATGGCCCGGGCGGCGGGATCTTCAAGTCGACCGATGGCGGCACGACATGGAAGCAGCTCAGTAACGGACTCCCGAAGGAAGCAATCGGCAAGACCTGAATCGCGGTGGCACCGAGCAATCCACGGCGGGTGTACGCCGTGGTGGACTGTCTCCTTCCGGACACGAATGCACCCGCGCCGACACCTGCTCCAGCGGCGGCTGGTGGCGGACGCGGGGCTGGCGGTGGAGGACGCGGTGGTGGTGGCGGGGCCGGAGGGGGCCGCGGCGCCGCGCAGCCGATGCTGGGCGGCTTCTTCCGCTCCGATGACGGCGGCGCCACTTGGACGCGCGTGTCGGACGACCAGGCGCTCTGGGGTCGCGGCTGGTATTTCGAGCATATCGCCGTCGATCCACATGACGCTGACGTCGTCTACGTTCCCAATGTTGCCACCTCCCGCACCAAGGATGGCGGCAAGACCTGGGATGTCATTCGCGGTTCCCCCGGCGGCGACGATTACCATCAGCTCTGGGTGTCACCGGACGATCCGAATACGGTGATCCTCGCCAGCGATCAGGGAACGATCATTTCGCGCAACGCGCGAGAGGACGATCCGACGCAGGTGACCTGGAGTTCATGGCTCAATCAGCCGACGGCGCAGCTCTACCGGATCTCGGTGGATTATCGCACGCCCTACTGGGTGATCGCTTCGCAGCAGGATTCCGGCGGCGTGGCCGTCGACAGTCGCGGCAGGTTCGCCGAGATCTCGACGCGCGACTGGGAACCCATCGGGGCGATCGGCGAGAGCGGCGATTGCGCCGGCGATCCGCTCCATCCGGGGATCGTCTACGGGGGGTCCGGGTCGCGCTTCGATCTGATCCTCAACACCAGTGCCCCGGGTGGCAGGGCGCCCGGTGGCCGCGGCGACTGGACCCAGCCGCTGACGCTCTCGCCGGCCGACCCGCGCGCGCTGTATTACGCCAGCGAGATCCTCTACAAGAGCACCGACACATCGAAGACCTGGCAGGCGATCTCGCCCGACCTTACCCGCCCCGACCCCGGTGTGCCGTCGAATCTCGACGCCGCTGCGGCGGCCGCCGTCGACCGCAACGCGAAGCGCGGAACGATCTACGCCATTGCGCCGTCGCCGCTGGTGATTCCGATGGTGTGGATCGGCACCGACGACGGTCTGATCCAGCTCACGATGAATGACGGCAAGGCTTGGCAGGACGTCACCCCGCCGGCGATAACGGCATGGAACCGGGTCACGATGCTCGAGGCGTCGCACTTCGACTTCAACTCCGCATACGCCACGGTCGACCGGCACCAGCTCCAGGACTTCGACCCGTACATCTATCGCACTCGCGACCTCGGCAAGTCGTGGCAGAAGATCACCAATGGGCTGCCGGCCGGCGTCTACGTGCACTGCATCAAGGAGGATCCGCAGCGGCAGGGGCTGCTTTTCGCCGGAACGGAACGCGGTGCGTTCGTGTCGTTCGACGATGGCGACTCGTGGCAGGCGTTGCAGCTCAACCTGCCGATCACCTCGGTGCGCGACTTCGAGATCTACCAGAACGACCTGATCGTGGGGACCCACGGCCGCGGCTTCTGGGTGCTCGACGACATCTCGCCGCTGCGGCAGGTGAGCGATCAGCTTCTCGCCGAGGACGCGCATCTGTTCAAGCCCGCGGACGCCATCGACTTTGTTCGCACCGGCGACAACGGCACGCCGCTGCAGAAGGACGAACCGCAGGCGCCGCAGGCGCCCGACGGGGCGGCGATCTACTACTACCTCAAGGGCGCGGCGAGCGACGTGAAACTGGAGATTGTCGACGAACGCGGCGAGGTGGTCGAGACCTTCCCGCCGGCGCCGGGGGGCGGCGGCGGCCGAGGGTTCGGCGGAGGGGGACGCGGCGGCGGCGGCATCCCGAACACCTCGCCGCTCTGGCGACAGACGCCGGAGCCGTTCTCGATGGCGACGGGATTGCACCGGGTGAATTGGGCGCCGGGCGGCGGTGGTGGCCGCGGTGGCTTCGGTGGATTCGGAGGCGGCGGAGGTCGAGGCGGTCGCGGTCGTGGTGG
>JBOHRZ010000353.1:0-3215 GCA_050732975.1 Gemmatimonadales bacterium | reverse complement strand
ATTGAGCGGCGAAAGTCGCGCGTGGCCCGTCACCCAGTGGATATCGGGCAGCGGCGCGTAGCTGTCGATCGCCATGAACTCCGGAAAGGCCACCGGGCGCCAGGCGTCATTCCATCGATATGCGGCGTCGATGGTCAACAGCCTGGATGTAAATGCCGCATTGACCTCGGCGTCGGTGAAACGCTGCGGCTTTGCCGCTGCGATGGCGGGGGTGAGGAGCCGCTGTCCGCCGCCGATCGCCGCGCCGGCGCTCAATCCCGCCGGCCCGCGCAGCCCGATCCGCACCTGCCCCCAGACCGCGCGACGTCCGGCGCCGTAGCTCTGCATCGCCGTCTCCACCGTCGACGAGAACCATCCCATCGGAGCGATGCCGGCTTCGAACCTGGCGTCGAGCGGCATCCATTGGGTGTCGTGCCAGAGGGAGACCTGGGACGACCATGTCGGATGCCGCACGGCGAAAATGCCGCCCAGAGTGCCGATACCGACCTTTCCGGGCGCGGAATCGCTGGCCCAGGAGCTGTGCGCCGCAATCAGATCGAGTGACGATCCCAGGCCATCGGATCGCCCATGCCACGACGCGCGGAGTTGTTCATCGGTCCGGGTGCCGTCGACCTGGCGCGCCAGGGTATCGGTGGCGGCATCGTCCATCAGCAGGTTCCGCGAGACGCGCTCGGTGACGAGCTGTGCCTGCACGCCGAAATGGGGCGAGGGCACATACCCGAATTGCGCCCAGCCGCTGGCGATGTTGCCGCCGCCGAAGCCGGCCCCGTTGCGATTGAGGCTGAGATAGTCGGCGGCGAGTCCCAGACCGAGCCCGTTGACATAGCGCCGCTCGAACGATCCGAAGTAGCGCGACGTGCCGCGGTCACCCTGCGCTGCACCGATCTTGGTCCGCGGCGATTCACGGTCGTGCGCTCGGGTGAAGAGAAAGACCCGCAGCATCCCGGGCGTCGGTTCGATCTCGACACGATCCAGAAAGCCGAGCGGCATGATCGACGGATCCGCGGCGACCGAATCAACGCCGATCGGCCGCCACGGCACGCCGTCGAGATAGTATTCCACCGATCCGGCGCCGAGCCCCAGATAATTGGGCTGATCCGGAGCGGTAAGCCAGCCGCCGCGTTCGAGATAGACACCGGGAACCCGCGCAAGCAGTTCACCGAGATCGCCGGCGACCGCCCAGTCGATCGAATCGCGCGTCAGGACAATGCGGCCGCCCGGCGGCAGCACGGTCGCGGTACCCGCATGTGGCAGGGGCCGCAACCGGACCCGCTCGCCCTGCTCCGCCTTGAGCAGCCGTTGGGTCGACGACACGCTGTCCGGCCGCGGGGGCAACGTGTCAGTGCCCGTGGTGTCCTGCGCCGGACGCTTGATCACCGGCTCCTGGGCCGCGAGCGCACCTGGGCCCGCCAGGACGATCCCGCCGATCGCGACGAGGATCGCGGCACGCACTGGTGCGCTCAACCGCGTGCGAGCAGGAATTCGGCGAACAGTCGCACCATCACGCCGGTCGGGCCCTTGACCTGCGCGGGCGATTCTCGATCGGTGTATGCCGTCCCGGCGATGTCGACGTGGGCCCACGGATATCCCTCGACGAATTCCCGCAGAAACCATCCGGCGGTGATGCTGCCGGCCGCCCGCCCGCCGGAGTTCTTCACGTCGCCGATGTCCGATTTCATCAATTCGCGGTAGTCATCCCATAACGGCAGTTCCCAGGCGCGTTCGTCAGCCCGTTCGCCGGCCGCGATCACGGCGTCGATCAACGTGCGGTCGGTTCCCATGACGCCGCTGGCGGCGTGCCCGAGGCCGATCACGATTGCGCCGGTCAGCGTGGCGCAATCGATCACGGCAGCCGGCGAATAGCGGCGTGCCCACGACAGCGCGTCGGCGAGAATCAACCGACCCTCGGCGTCGGTATTCACCACCTCGATCGTCTTGCCGAAATGCGATCCGACCACATCGCCCGGCTTGTACGCGGTCCCCGAGGGCATGTTTTCGCAGAGCGGAACCAGCCCGACGACGTGGCGCGCGAGTTTCGTCCGGCCCAGAAACTCGAAGGTACCGAGCACCGCCGCGGCACCCGACATGTCGAACTTCATATCTTCCATGTTCTGCGCCGGCTTGATCGAAATGCCGCCGGAATCGAAGGTGACTCCCTTCCCCACCAGCACGACCGGCGGCCCGTCAGCGCCGTGATGTTCGATGGCGACGAAGCGGGGTTCCTGCGCGCTGCCCTGCGCGACCGCCAGCAGCGCCTTGAGTCCGGCGTCGACAATCGCCGCGCGGTCGAGCACCGTGATGGTCATGCCGCGACGGCCGGCAAGTTCGCGAGCCCGGTCGGCGATGTGGGTCGGAGTCGCCGTGTTGCCGGGAAGGATCTGCAACCCGCGCGTCCATTCCTGGCCGGCGGCGATCGCGCCGCCGAGCTCGACTCCGCCGGCAAAGGCAGGACTCGGCGCAACGGTGAGCAATTCCGCGCGCTCGAACAGCGGCTTCGGTGTTTCGGGCGGACGCTTCAGGTCGGGATAGTGCCAGGCGCCAAAGGGGACTCCTTCTGCGAGTGCCTGGCCGGCCCGGGCATCGTCGATCGACGGGAACTGGCCGGGCAGATACACCACGATGGCCTCGGGCGCGCCCAGCGTCCGGGCCCGCTTGCCGCCGATCATCGCGGCACGTCGCAAGCTCGCCGCGGCGGCGGTGGCCGGCTCGCCGGTGCCGATCAGCAGAATGCGCTCGGCGCCGCCGGATGGTGGGTACAGCAACGCGACTTCGTCCTTCGCGCCGTTGAAATCGCCCGAGTTCCAGGCACGACTCACCGCAGCGCCGCAGGCAGTGTCGAGCGATGCCAGCTCGCCCGGCATCGGACCCTTGACGACCGGGATGATCAGCAGCGGCGTGCGAACCGCTTCTGGCTTGGCAACACGATGGCTGACATCGACGGGCATGGCGCTCCCATTCCGGTTCATGCCCAAGGAGAGATTCGAACTCTCAATCCCGTGAGGGAAGCGGATTTTGAGTCCGCCGCGTATACCGTTCCGCCACTTGGGCCGCGACAAACCAAGGCCCGGAGCGGCCCGCTCGTCAAGGCGGCGGGGCAGCGCCTCCCAGTTGCCCGCGCCCGGCGCCGCGCTTCAACTGGATCTGCTGCACGGCCTGCAGCAGTTGATCGCGCAGCAGCACGAACTGACCCCGCTGCACCGGAGTGAGGATCGGCG
>JBOHRZ010000352.1:0-3260 GCA_050732975.1 Gemmatimonadales bacterium | reverse complement strand
TTCCTGCAGCCTGCCCGCACCGCACTCGGTGCCGCGATGGTGCCGCGTGAATTGCGGCCGAATGCCGTTGCCTGGCGAAGCACCACCTGGCAGTTCGGCGCGGTCGCCGGCCCCGCGCTGGGCGGGATCCTCAATGCCGCGATCGGCGCCGCCGGAGCATTCATCGCGGCCGCCGGTCTGGTGCTTGTCGGCCTGGGTTCGATGGTTGCCATCCGGTTTCGCGCCGTACCCGACGGCGGCGACGGTGCCAGCGTGCTGACCTCGCTCGCCGAAGGCATCCGCTACCTTCGCGGCCAGCAGATCCTCCTCGGCGCAATGACGCTCGATCTCTTTTCGATGCTGTTCGGCGGGGCCGTGGCGCTGCTGCCGATCTTCGTCGCCGACATCCTGCACACGGGCGTGTGGGGACTGGGATTGCTCCGCGCCGCGCCGGCGGTGGGCGCCCTCGGGATGTCGCTCTTCCTTGCTTCGCGGCCGCCGCTCAAACGCGCCGGTCGCGACCTCCTCGTTGCCGTGGCGGCGTTCGGCGTCTTCACCATCGGATTCGGCCTGGCTCGCACCATCTGGCTGTCGTTCTTCTGTCTCGCCGCCGGCGGAGCGGCTGACATGATCAGCGTGGTGATCCGCGCGACGCTGCTTCAGCTCATGGTGCCGGATCGTCTCATGGGCCGGGTGACCAGCGTCAACGCCATCTTCATCGGGTCGAGCAACGAGATCGGTTCGTTCGAATCCGGGGTCACCGCCCGCATCATGGGAGCCGTCCCCGCCGTGCTCGCCGGCGGCGCGATTACGCTGGCCGTAGTCGGAGGCACGGCGGCGCTGGCGCCGGAGCTACGGCAGGTGACAAAACTGGGAGAGGTGAGGAGTGAGAAGTGAGGAGTGAGAAGTGAGAAGTGAGAAGGGGAAGACCCGAGTACCAGGATCATCTCGACGGTCGGGTTTTTACTTCTCACTTCTCACTTCTCTCTTCTCACTTACTCGCCTCCAATCCAGCACCACCGCGACAACCTGCGTTGTGATCGTCACCGCGCTGACCGCGCACCACGGACAGAACGTGTGCAGGATGAAGAATTCCTCGTACTTGAGCCGCAGCGTGAAGAGAAACGCCGGGATGATCAGCACCATCAGCGCAACCGTGTAGCGGCGATCCATGATACGGCTCGGCTGGATCCCGCCGATCGCCACCAGCAGGATCAGCGCGTAGCCGACAGTGCCGATCAGCGACACATCGACGCCGGCAAACCATCCGTACGGCGAGAACTGGGCAATTTCGCAGCCGTGACTGGCGGTGCAGGTCAGCGTGCCGGCCTTGCCGATCTTCCAGAGGTGGAGATAGAGCGCCACCATGCCCGAAATGAGCGCGGTGATCGCAATCCAGTGTCGAGCCGTAAACGACGGCTGATCGGTCGGTGCAGGCTGTGATGGCACGGGAAGATTCTAGCAGGGTTACGAGCTACAGCTCAACTCCACGCCGGGCGCTCCGTCCGGCGGTGCTTCGGCGTACCTGCTCTCGGTCTCCTGCTCGGCGAACGGCTGGCGGAGGATTCTGCGAAGCCGTTCGATCGTGGCGAAGTTGCCGCTCTGGGCATCGGCGACCGCCTCCTGCGCCATCCAGGTGCGCAGCACGTACTTCGGATTGGCCGCCAGCATCGCCGCGTTCCGCTCGGCGGGATCCATCGCGTCGCGGCCGAGTCGGGCATGGTACTCAACCAGCCAGTTCGTGAGGCCAGGCACGCCGTCGAATTCCGGGCTCCGGGCTCCGGGCTCCGGGCTGCGGGCTTCGGGCTCTGGGCTCTGGGCGCCGGGCGATGGGCCGCTGTGCGCCAACGCCCGGAAGAACCTGGTATAGTCCGTTCGCGCCGTGTGCAGCAGGGCGAGGAGCTTCGAGACAAGCGCCGGGTCGCCCGGTTCGGCATCGCGGAGGCCGAGTTTCGCGCGGAACAGCGCGTCGAATTCCAAGGTGAATGCATCGCGGTAGCGGTCGAGCGCTTCCAGCGCCTGCTCGCGTGTCATCAGCGACGTGAGCGCCTCGCCCAGACGGGCGCAGTTCCACATGCCCACCAGCGGCTGCTGGTCGTACCCGTAGCGCCCACCGGGATCGGAGTGATTGGGTGCGAAGCCGGGCTCGAAGCCCTCCATCCAGGCATAAGGGCCGTAGTCGAGGGTCGCGCCCGTGATCGACATGTTGTCGGTGTTCATCACGCCGTGCGTGAACCCGACCGCGGTCCAGGCGGCCATCAGCCGCGCCGTGCGCTCGACCACGTCTCGATACCAGGCGCCGTAACGATCGGCTGCCGGCAGCGCCAGAAGGTGCGGAAAATGAAATTCGATCACGTAATCGGCCAGGCGGCGAGCCGCGTCGTCCATCCCGCGCGACGCAAGCACTTCGAAACTGCCGAAGCGGACGTGGGTCGGGGCGACGCGCACCAGGATGGCACCGGTCTCGACCGATTCGCGGTACACCGGTTCGTCGCTGCCAAGGATCGCGAGCGACCGGGTCGTCGGGATGCCAAGACCGTGCATTGCCTCGCCGGCGAGATATTCGCGGATCGCGGAACGCAGCACCGCGCGGCCGTCGCCCATACGCGAAAACTGTGTGAGGCCTGCCCCCTTCAACTGGATGTCCCAGCGCTGATGGCTGGAGTCGACGACCTCGCCGAGGAGGATGGCGCGGCCGTCGCCCAGTTGCGGCACCCAGACGCCGAACTGGTATCCGGCGTAGAGGGCGGCGAGCGGGTCGGTTCCCGGAACGGGCCGCTCGCCGTTGATCGCCGCCACGAACTCGGGATCATCGCGGGCCGCCGCGTCGAGGTCGAGGAGTTCGGCCACGTCGGGATTGAAAGCCACCAGGCGGGGTGCGGCGAGCGGCGTCGGCTGCACCCGCTGATAAAAGGCTTCAGGGAGCCGCGAGAAGGAATTATCCCATTGCAGATCGGCGAGACGACGTTTCACCCGCGAAAAGTATGGGCGAACGAATGAAACCGCGGCGGCACGACTTGCGTTTATAACTGAAACGCCGCCAATTTGGCGCCGGTGTCAATCGGGAGCGGAGCCATGGATACCAGATATTGGGTGCGAATCGCCGTCACGATGCTGATCATCTTCGTGGTTGGCGCGGTGGTATGGAGCGGAATCAATCGTGGCAAGCAATTCGTGGCCGACAACTTTCCGTCGTATCTGTCGCTGATGAGCCACGGCTTCCGGATCGACGGCGACAAGGTGGGCGACATCCGCCGAGTGCAGTTCATGCGGTCGAGCCC
>JBOHRZ010000351.1:0-3265 GCA_050732975.1 Gemmatimonadales bacterium | reverse complement strand
CGCACCGGATTCGATCATCTTCGCCGACCGGGAGGGACTGATCCGGCTCTGGAACCCGGGTTCGGAGGCGCTGTTCGGCTACGCCGCGGACGAGGTCATCGGCCAGAGCCTCGATATCATCATCCCGGAGCGGCTGCGGCGCGCGCATTGGGACGGCTATCGCCGGGCGCTCGCGGCAGGGCAAACGCTGCACGGGCGCCGCGCGCTGCCGACCCGCTCGATGCACAAGAATGGCGCCAAGCTCTACGTCGAGCTGAGCTTCAGCGTGGTGAAGGATGCGCAAGGCGCGGTAATCGGCGCCATGGCCATCGGACGCGACATCACCGCCCGTTACCTGAAAGACAAGGACCGGTGAGCGCAGGCCTTAGTAACCCGGAAACTCTTCGGTGCGAATATTGTCTTCGTTGACCTTGAGGCCGACCAATAGCCGGCGCATGGCCGTGACCATCCCTTCGGGCCCGGACAAATAGTAGATGGGGCGAGTCAAATCCGGCACGTACTTTTTCACCATCTCCGCGTCGATTCCGCCGCGTTCGCCGCGCCAGTCGTCGGGCGCCGAGTCGGCAATCGCCACGTAAGTGAAGTTCGGATTTTCTCCGGCCAATCGCTCGAAGTCGGCCTTGAACGGAAAATCGGCCGGCGTCCGGCTGGCATGCAGCAGCGTGATCCGATGGGCGGTCTTGTCGTGGGTCGCCTGCGCGATCATGCTGCGCACCGGCGTGACGCCGATGCCGCCGATGATGAAAACCGCCGGCGTGGTCGCGGTCTTGTGCAAGGTGAAGTCGCCGTAGGGTGCGTCGAGCTCGACTTCGGTGCCGAGCGGCAAGTCCCGCAACACCCGCTTGAAAGCCGTATCGCGCATGCGGGTGGCGGCGATCAGGTTGGGCTCGTAAGGGGCCTCCACCAGGGAGAAGCCCCGGGTGTTGCCTTCCTCGTCCGTCTGCGGCGGATCGATGAGAGTGAAGTCGGCAAACTGGCCGGCACGAAAGTCGAGACCTTGCGGCCTGGAGAAATGAAATGCCATGGTGTCTCGTGCAATCGTCTCTTTCTTGATCAGCTTTACCTTTGCAAGCATGAATTACCTCTTGATCGTCGCCTGCGGGGCTCTTACCGCCCCTTTTTCCAGGATCAACTGAATCGCGGGAAAGGCCTTCTGCGCGGCTTCGGGCACCGGATTCCAGTGCTTGTCCGGCGCATAGCCGAAGGGCCGCGTCCCGGGTCCATCTCCTGGAGCGCCGACGATGATGCGGCCCACCATACCGGCGGCTTCGTGCGGCTGGCAAAAATAGTCGTACACCCCGGGCAGCACGAACTTGTGCTCGAACGTCGACCCCTTCGCCGGATATTCGCCGAGCATGATGGTCGAATCCCAGGGTTGCGCCTGTTCCGGGATGCGCTGCTCATGATTGCCGTTGCTCGGGTGGTACGCCGTCACTGAATGGTAGCCATTGACCTGGATCCAGCGCACCGTGTCGCCCGGCTGGATGTGAAGCCCGATCGGATCGAAATAGACCTGGGAGCCGTCTTTCGACATGACGACGTGCACATCGAAGGTGTGCGCCGCCGCAGTGGACGCGGTCAGCAGCGCCGCCAGCAGTGCGCCGAACCCGTACCAACCGGGGCGCCGTCGGCGGCGCTTGAACATGTCGCGCAGGCTCATGAGAGCGTCCGATTCCAGAGGTTCGGCGGGCTCTATTTGAGATCAGTGTCCTGCCGATGCTTGGTAATCAGCCACTCGATCACGTGATAGTGGGGCTCTTCCACTCCGGGATGTCCCGGGTTGTACATGAAATCGGTGTGATTGATCTTCAGATCACCGAGCTTGGCGCCCATATCCTCGAAATTCTTGTGATCGTTGAGATCTTTCAGGGGCACCATGTAGATGACGTTGACCAGATGTCCCCTCTTGTCGTAGCCCAGGAACGGTCCAAGAGGCAGCGTGGCCGGGTCGACGTACAGCACTCCCAGCCCCGGCAGATACTCCGGCAGCTTGACGAGCGTGCTGACTTTCTTGAAGTTCGCGGGCGGCTTGGAATGGATATTCGCCGCCGAAGCGACTCCGGTGACGGCGACAAAACACAGGGCCGAGATGGCGACCAGGACGGAACGATAAGCGTGATTCATGGCTATTTCCCTTACGTTGTGGGTAGGATGTGCGAGCGGTGACTCGACTGCCTCAGCCTAGCTTTATCAATTCCCGTTCGCTGTCGGGTTTCCATGACAGATCCTGTCGGATTTCCTGGAGACTTTCGCGATGGCGAACGGCGTATTTCTCCCGGCTGGCGAGAGCTCAGCCCTTACGCCGGAAATGATTCAGTTGCCGTTCCGTGATCGCCACCGTGTGCTCGATGCTGCAGCGATCGCGGTTGCGCTCGGCCTGGTCCTCGTAGATCTCTCCACCTGGAACGAGCTCAACGTGGCCGTGATCTATGGCCTGCCTTTAATGCTTGCCGGCGCCGCGCGCAACCGACGGCTGCTGTGGGTCCTCACAGCCTTGCTCATCGTTGTGACCTTCGTTATATACGCCCTGCAAATCGTACCGGGCCCGTTTACGCCGCGAGATCCATTCTTCATCAACCGGGTGCTCGCCGTCGTGTCAATGCTGATCATGGCAGCGCTGCTGGATCTCTGGATAAATTCGGTACGCACCAACGAAGCCCGGGTGCGGCTGATCAAAGCTCAAATCGACGAGCTCGAAGCGGCCAAACTTTCCCGAATGCTGGTCGAGGTACAGGAATCCGAGCGGCGCGCGCTCGCCAATCAGCTTCACGACCTGGTCGGACAGAAGCTGACGGCGCTGAGCATCAACTTGCATATCATGCAAACGCCGAAGAACTCATCGGCGCCGACGCGCGCGGCGCAAGACAACGCGCGGCTGGAGGATTCGCTGACGCTGGTGGAGGAGACGATCGGCAGCATCCGGAATGTGATGACCGAGTTGAGTCCCGCGGTGTTGGGCGATTACGGATTGACGCCCGCGCTGCGCTGGTACGCTGAACAATTCACCGAGCGCACGGGCGTAGGAGTGGCGGTGAACGAGCAGGGGCCGGCGCGCCGGCTGCCCCCGCGTACGGAAGAGGCGTTGTTTCGCATTGCCCAGGAGGCGCTCGCGAACATCGCCAAGCACGCTCAGGCCCGTGGGGTCACGATGACGCTGGCAACCACGCCTCGGGACATCTGCCTCGGCATCGCGGATGATGGCAGCGGGTTCGACCCGGCGGTTCCTCATCGGCCCGTCGGCGACCATGGCTGGGGGTTGAAGATC
>JBOHRZ010000350.1:0-3272 GCA_050732975.1 Gemmatimonadales bacterium | reverse complement strand
GAATCAGCTCGTCGCCGCCCAGGTCGCGCTGCAGCGCCAGCCAGCGGCGCGCCGCGTCATCCACGCCGGCGTTCCACGGCGTCGAGGATCGCTTCGGCGACCTCTCGCTTGCTGCGCAGCGACACCGGCGTCACGCCGCCGACGCGATCGTATATGGTGACCGCGTTGGTGTCGACTTCGAACCCGGCGCCGGGTTCCAGAGCGTTGTTGGCGACGATGATGGCGAGATCCTTGCGGCGCAGTTTGTCGAGCACCCGCGCGGGATCGTCATCCGTCTCCAGGGCGAACCCCACGACAACAGCGCCGGAGCGCCGGGCCGGCGCCGTCTCGACCAGGATGTCGGGGGTCGGCTCCAGCGTCAACGTCAGCGGACCGTCGCCGCGCGGTGTCTTGTGCGTCGCTGGTCTGGCCGGTCGGTAGTCGGCGGGCGCCGCGGCCATGATCAGGACGTCGGCATCACCGGCGCGGCAACGGACCGCCTCCAGCATCTCGTCGGTCGTCACCACCGGTACCACCTCGACACCGACCGGCGCCCGTTGTGCGGACGGCCCGGTGATCAGGGTCACCTCGCAGCCGCGTTCCCACGCGGCTTCGGCGATGCGATAACCCATGATGCCGCTGGACCGGTTGGTGATCACCCGCACCGGATCGATCGCCTCGCGAGTGGGGCCGGCGGTCACGACGCAGCGGACGCCGTCCAGCGGCCCGCCACGACGGAGCGTGCGCGCCGCATGGGCCAGGATCTCCTCCGGTTCCGCCATGCGCCCCGGGGCGTCGGAGGGGCCCTCGGCGAGCTCGCCGGTCGCCGGCCCGACCATTGACCAACCACGCGACACCAGCGCCGCGATGTTCACGCGGGTCGCCGCCGCGGCGTACATCACGTCGTTCATGGCGGGGGCGGCCACGACCGGGGAGGTGTTCCCCAGCAGCAGCGCGGTCAGAAAGTCGTCGGCCAATCCCGCAGCGGCCCGGGCAAGGAGATGAGCGGTCGCGGGCGCGACCAGCACCAGGTCGGCGCCGCGGCTCAGCGCCAGATGGTCGAGCGCCGTGCCCGGCTCCCAGAGCGAGCTGTGGACTCGCCGATGGGTCACGGCCTCGAACGTCGCGGCGCCGACGAACTCGCCAGCGCCACGGGTGAGGATCACGTCGACAGCGGCGCCGCGACGGGTCAGTTCACGGGCCAGCTCGACGCTCTTGTAGGCCGCGATCCCCCCGGCCACACCGAGGACGACGGTCCGGCCCTGCCACACGTCAGGCCTCGGTGCGACGACGGCGAAGTTCGCGGAACGCGAGCTCGCCGGTGACCAACTTGCGCATTGCCAGCGTGGTCAGCTTCTTGGCGCCCTCGGCCTGCTGCCAGCCGGTGACCGCGTCCCGCGGGAACTCGTTCAGATAGCGCGCGAACTTCGCGGCGATGAGTACTCCGCGGTACTTCGAGCCGGTCTCGTGGGCGACTTCCTGCGGCGTGAAGATTTCCACTACTGCTCCTTTGTTACCGCGCCGACGCGCGGATCAGTTCGTTGGTGACTTCGGTACGCAGGCGTTCCAGCAGCACCGCAAAATCCCGCTGCCGCCCGGTGCGCCGCGATTCCGCTTCGAGAATCGCGTTGACGGTTCGCACCGCCAGCCCGATGTCGTCATTGACGACGACGTAATCATATTCGACCGCGGCGCTCAGTTCGTCGAGGGCCCGCTGCAACCGGCCCTCGATCGTGGCGCCATCCTCGGTGCCGCGGCCTCGCAGCCGCTCGGCCAGGACCGCGCCGCTCGGCGGCACGATGAAGACCAGCACCGCGTCAGGATACCTGGCACGCACCTGTCGCGCGCCCAGCACCTCGATGTCGAGCAGCACATTGCGACCGGCGTGCGTCACGCGGACCACCTCGCTCGCGAGCGTGCCATACCGGTGGCCGCGGTATTCGGCGTGCTCGACGAATTCTCCCGCGGCGAGCCGCCGTTCGAAATCCGCCTCCGACAGGAAGTAGTACGCGACGCCATCCACCTCGCCCGGCCGCGGCGGGCGCGTCGTGGCCGAGATCGAGTAGCCGCAGTCGTCCCGTTCGGCGACCAGCCGTGCCGCAATGGTGGTCTTGCCGGCTCCCGAGGGCGCCGAGAGCACCACCACCATCGGCGTCACTCGATGTTCTCCAACTGTTCGCGGAACTTTTCGAGTTCACCCTTCAGCCGCACCACTTCGTGAGCCACCGCGACGTCATTCGCCTTTGCGCCGATGGTGTTCAGTTCGCGTCCGATCTCCTGGGCCAGAAAGCCAAGCTGCTTGCCCTCGCTCGACTCCGCCGCCAATCCTTCGCGGGCAGCCGCAACATGCGCCCGCAACCGGATCACCTCTTCGGTGATGTCGATCCGCTCGGCAATGAGCCCGAGCTCCTGCGCCAGGCGCCATTCGTCGAGGGCCTTGCCATCGAGCAGTCGCCGGACCTCCGCGCGGAGCCGGGCGCGTTCCCGCTGCAATCGCGCCGGCGCCAGCGATTCGATCACGCCGCACCCGTGCTGGATCGCTTCGAGCCGAGCTCCGAGATCGGAGGTCAGGTCTGCCCCTTCCCGTTGCCGCATCGCCCGGCACGCCGCCGCCGCCCGCGCGACGAGCGGCGCCAGCGCGCTCCATTCGACGGGCGCTTCGTCGCCCGCGCCGCCGCGGAAGAACTCAGCCTGTCGAGCGACCAGGTCGATGGTCAGTTCGCCGGCGAGATGAAAGCGCTGCTGCATCTCGCGCAGTGCGTCAACCACCGCCTGGACCCGGACCGGATCGGCCACGATCCCGGTGGCGCCATCATCGAGCCAGCGCACCAGCACATTGATGTGTCCGCGCGCGAACTCCTGCCGCAGCACCTCGCGAAGCGGCGACTCCAGCGCCGCCATCCCCGCCGGCAGTCGCGCCGCCAGGTTGAACCAGCGATGATTGACCGCCCGGATTTCGATGCGGATGCGGCGTCCGCCGATCTCGCCATCGGCGGCTCCGAATCCGGTCATGCTCATCAGCGCCAAAGCGCGGCTCCGATCCGACAGAGCCCGGTAACATAGCTGGTGACCGTCAGTTGGAGAATTCCAAGCGGACCCCGAAGGTGCTTCCGAGAGGCTCGATCACGTATCCCGGCACCGAGCCATGACGATTGGCCTGCAAGTTGACCCGGTCGTAATACACGATGAACGGCTTCAGCATCATCTGGATGACGACGCGATACAGCGTCACCCCCGGCAACGGCACCGGGACACCGGCCGGTCCGAAGCCGGCGGTGCCGGGACTCCACGAC
>JBOHRZ010000349.1:0-3284 GCA_050732975.1 Gemmatimonadales bacterium | reverse complement strand
CAGCCGATGATCTTCTCGCGATCGAATCCGCACGAGCTGCTGCTGGGCTTCCAGTACCTCTATTCCACGACCGACGGGGCGGTGAACTGGAAGCGGATCTCGCCCGATCTCGGCGCGCCGCCGGCCGGAAGTGCCGCGCCTGTCGCAACCGGACGGGGCGGCGGTCGCGGCGGGCGCGGCGGATTCGGGAGTGCCACGATCAATGCGATCACCACTTCCAATGTGGCGCCGGGAGTGATCTGGGTCGGGATGAGCAACGGCACCGTGCACGTCACCCGCGATCACGGCGCGACATGGCAGGAGACTGCACCGCTGGAGCCGGCTCGCTCCGTGGCCGGTGGCGGATTCGGCCGTGGTGGCGGCGTGTCGGCGATCGACGCCTCGTGGCATGATCCGGCGGCGGCATACGTCGCCATCAACCGCGGAATCGGCGACAACGCACCGGCATTCTTCCGCACCCACGATTATGGCAAGACCTGGACGAAGATCGTCAACGGATTGCCGACGGGGCAGGTGGCCGGCAGCTATTCCCGGGTGATCCGCGCCGACACCAAACGCGCCGGCCTCCTCTTCGCGGGGACCGAGAGCGGAATGTATGTCTCGTTCGATGATGGCGACGACTGGCAGTCGCTGAGGCTCAATCTGCCCACCACCTCGTACCGCGACATCGTAGTCAAGAACAACGACCTGGTCGTGGCGACCTACGGCCGGAGCATCTGGATCCTGGACGACATCTCGCCGCTGCGACAGCTCGACGCCGGTATTGCTGCAGAGCCGTTTCATGTCTTCAAACCGGGCGACGCGATCCGGGTGCGGCGCAACATCAACACCGGCACGCCTTTCCCGCCCGAGATGCCGCACGGCGACAATCCGCCGGAAGGCGCCGTGATCTACTACAACCTGAGCGCGCCGGTGCACCACATCGCCATGGACGTGCTCGATGCCGCAGGTGCCGTGGTGCGGCACTATTCCAGCGACCCGATCCCGGCGATTCCCGAGCCGCCGCCTCCGGTCCCCGACGAATGGATCTTTGTGCCGCAGCCAATGCCGACCTCGACCGGGATGCACCGGATCAACTGGGATCTGCGATACGACATGCCGCCGGCGTTCATCCACTATCTCGCCCACGTGACCGGTGCGGTACCGCACGAGACGCATTGGGGCGGCGAAGGGCCGCTGGTGATTCCCGGGACATACACGCTGCGGTTCAACGTCGATGGCAAGATCTACACCCGCATCGTAAGCGTGAAGAACGATCCGAACTCGAAGGCGACGTCCGCGGACCTTGCCGCGCTGCATGCGCTGCAGATGAAGCTGTATCAGGGGACCAGGACGTCGTGGGACGGTTTCCAGCAGATCGCCGCCACGCGTCAGGCGCTGGCGGGCCTGCTGCAGGCGGGTGCCGCGAGCGACGTGACCCAGGCGGCCCGCTCGCTCGACACGCGTCTGGAGAAACTGGCGGGCCCGACCGCCTTTATGGGCGGCCGCGGCGCCCCGCCGCCGTTGCCGAGCTTCTCGACCATCAATGGCGTCGAAGCCGAGGAGGGCGCGGTGCTGGTGTCGATGAACGGCCAGCTCAAGGTGCTCGACATGTCCGACATCCCGCCGAATCCGAGCAAGCTGGTCGCCTGGCGCAACGTCTGCCGGGACCTTCGCGGCGTGCTGCAGCAGTGGCACGACATCAACGTGAAGGATCTCCCGGCCCTCAATGCGCTCCTTGTGAGCCATCAGGAGAAACCCATCGCCGTGGCGTCGGCGCAGCTCGAAGCCCCCGACTGCGCTACCGCACCGGCTCGCGCCGCTGGTCCGCGAGCGGCGGGAGGGCACCAGGTGTCCCGGTGAAAGCCATGGCGATGAGCGCCGACTCGGAGACCGGCCGCTGAGTCGCGCGTGAACCGGGGACGCACCCCCCGGCAGGCTGCGTTCCGCTTCATCATCTGCCTCGGCTTCGTGTCGCTGTTCGCCGACATGACGTACGAGGGGGCCTACAGCATCATCGGCCCGTTTCTCAAGGGGCTGGGTGCCAGTGCGTTGCAGGTGGGCTTCATCGCCGGTTTCGGCGAGATGCTCGCGGCGTCGTTGCGTTTCTTTTCCGGCAAGCTTGCCGATCGCACCCGCGCCTACTGGCCGATCGTAACCGCGGGCTATGTCCTCAACCTGCTCGCGATACCGGCGCTGGCGTTCGTCGGCAACTGGCAGGGTGCCGCGCTGCTGATCGTCGCCGAACGGACCGGAAAGAGCCTGCGCGGCCCGGCGCGTGACGTGCTGCTGTCCCAAGCCACCGCCGAAGTCGGTCACGGCGCCGGATTTGGGCTGCACCGCGGGATGGATCAGATCGGCGCGGTGCTGGGTCCATTGGTGATGGTGATGGCGGTGGCGCATTTCAAGCGGTTCGGGCCGGCGTTCCTGCTATTGGCGTTGCCGGCCGTGCTCGCGGTGGCCTCGATCGCCGTGGCGCGCGCGGTGTACCCGAGCCAGGGGAAGCCGCCGGCGGTGCCCGGCAACGTCGCTGTCCCGGAAGTCTTCTGGGTCTATGCCGCGGCGGCGGGCGTCCTCGCCATGGGTTTCGTCGACTTTCCCCTGTTGGCCTATCATATCCAGAGCCGACACATCTTCACGCCCGCGGTCATTCCGCTGCTCTACGCCGGTGCAATGGGGATCAGCTGGCTCACCACTTTCGTCGGCGGCCGCCTGTTCGACCGATTCGGCATCGCCGTCCTCGCCGTCGGTATCGTGATGTCGATGTTCACCTTGCCGCTGGGATTTCTGGGTGGGCAAGCGGCGGTCGCAGGCGCGGTGGCGTGCTGGGCGATCGGTATCGGGATCCAGGATAGCGTTCTGCGGGCCGGAATTGCGCAGGTGGTGTCGATGACCAAGCGAGGATCGGCGTTCGGCGTGTTCAACGGCGTCTACGGCGTGGCCTGGTTTCTCGGCAGCGTGGCGATGGGGTTCCTGTACGGCCATTCGCTGGTCGCGCTGGTCGCGTTCGGCATGGTGCTGCAGTTGGCGGCGGCGGCGGCATTCGTCCTGCTGCGGAAGCCGCTCGCGGCGGCCCGCGCCTGATTCGCCGGGGAATTACTCCTGGGGAGGGAGCGGCGGGCGCCCCTTGCCGGCGTACTGCGCCTCGATCCGCGAGTAGAGATCGTCGGCGCCGATCACGCCCTTGACCGAGGCGATGATTCCCGCGACGACATCGTCGGCCCAGTACTGATCGAGCCGGTCGGCCTCGACCAGGTCGAGCGACTTCTTGCGCAGGAATGCGATCGCGGTCTCCACCCATTCGG
>JBOHRZ010000348.1:0-3286 GCA_050732975.1 Gemmatimonadales bacterium | reverse complement strand
GCCCGCCGAGGAGACGCCCGACGGCGTGTCCCATCCGATCGCCCGCGAAGAACCGGGCGGTTGGTTCTGGCGCACCGTCCAGGTTGCGAATTCCGCCGGCGGCTGCAGCGCCCCGTTGAAGTGCCTGCCCAGAGCGCCGTCGAGTGCCCATTCCCCGAAACGAAGCAGATCGTCGGCATCGCTGAAGAGCCCGGCGTGCCCGGACACGCCTCCGAGCCACCAGGCGTTTTCGTCGTGCACGCTGCCGCGCACCTCGGCCTTGCCGCGGAACGGAATCGTCTCGATCTCGGTCGCGGCGATCTGGTCGCGCCATGATCGGGGCGGGAGGAAGCGCATCCTGGTGAAGCCGAGCGGCTTCGCGACTCGTTCCGCGAAGAGCTGGTCGAGCCGCTTGCCATACACCTTCTCGAGAATCGTCGCGAGCGTGATCGCGCTGAGATCCGAGTAGACATACCGTGCCCCCGGAACCGTGTCGAGATTCTGGGCCAGTGCGCGCTCGAGCGCGGCGTGCCGATCGTGCGAACCTTGCCAGAGCGGGGGGATCGGATCCGGCGGCAGTCCGGCGTCGTGCAGCAGGAGATTGCGGATCGTCACCTTCGTCTTTTCGCCATGGCCGTGCGCGAACTCCGGGAGATAGTGCACCACCGCCGAGTCGAGCGTGATCCGATGCTCCTCGACGGCGAACATCGCCAGCGTGGTGAGCGCCACCACCTTGGTGAGCGACGCCATGTCGTACAGCGTACGGCCATCGGGCGGCCGTGGATCATCAACGGCGAGCTGGCCGATGGCGTGCTCGAAGTGTGCGCCGCGATACGAGACGGCGAGAACGGCTCCTGGTGCGGCACCGGCGGCGATCGCCGAATCGAGCACCCGCGCCGCCGGTTCGAGCCGCATGGCGAGCGCCGCGTTGAGTGGAATCGGATCGGTGCGGGGCGGACCGGCCGGAGCGCACGCCAGTGCCAGCGCGACTCCGGACGCGAACAGGGACCGGACCCGATGGGGTCCGATCCCTGTGGCGATGCTCATGATCGCTCGGCCGCTCGTCATGCGCCGAAGATAGTCCCGGCGCAGCGCCGTCCGCTTACATGCCCTTGGTGACCGGAACGTTGGCCAGGTACTCTACGTGCCACCCCTTTACGTCGTGCCGGAGCACGGCGAGGTACTCGGAGACGAGGTCGCCTCCGCTCAGCCGGCGCTCGGTGGCGGTGCCCATGTCGACGGCTATCGTGCCATACACCTTGATACCGTGCGATGCGAGATCGAGATGGCCGAACGTGGAGGCGGAGTCCGCGAAGTACTTCCCGATCGCCGGACCCGTCATCCGGACGCCGGTGGGACTGATCACCACGGCGTCAGGCGCGTAGAAACCGGCGAGCGTCTTGCTTTCCTTGCTGTTGTACGCTTCGACGTACGAGCTGCGCATCGACGTGATGTCGCCGATCGTGGTGCTGACGGGCGCGTGCGGCATCTTCACGCCCTGGCCGGCGGCGAAGCTCGGCATGAATGCCACTGCGGCGAAACTTGACGCGACTGCGAAATGGTGCCATCTGCGGCGCAACATGACTCGCTCCTTGGTGAGAACGGGGATGGATCTGGATGGGCATATAGCTACCGTCGATCCCCGGTTCCGCAAGGGGACGTCGTTACGGCACCGTCTTGCGAGCCGGGCGTTCGAAGCCGCTTCCGATCGGCCATGAGGGCGGAATCAGGATTGGCGACCGGCCGATGATCGCCGCTCCGGTCAGCGCGTTGGCGACGGCAGTCTCGCTGGTGGGCGTCGACGCCCAGGCGAGGATGTAGCTCTGCACGGCGGGAACCTGCGAGATCAGGTACGGAGATCCGAACGAAATCAGCACCGTCGGTTGCCGGGCCGCGATGGCATTGATCGCGGCTTCGGCGCCCGGTGGCATCGCCAGCGTGCCCTTGCCGGCGGCGACGCGGACCGACGCGGCGATCAGCACCGGCGATGCTGGCGCAATGCCGGCGAGGATGGAGTCACGCGCCATCGAATCAGCGTTGAGCGGCAATGAGCTCAGGTGGACGGTGAATCCCTTGCGCCGAAGCTCCGAGGCCAACGTGGAGCCGACCGTCGAGCCGGGGTCCGCCATTTCCACGATCTCGACGCGCTGCGGGTGCGTGCGCAGCGAATCGACAGTGCCGAGGGAATCCTTGAGCAGCACGATCGAGCGTTGCGACACCGCCGCGCCGATCCGGCGGAAGTCGGCGCGATCCACCACGGCCGCAATGGCATCGAGATCGACCTCGCGCTGCTGGAAGAGACCGAGCCGCTCCTTCATCTCGAGAATCTTGCGCACCGATTGATTGACGCGTGTCTCGGTGATCCGGCCGCTCTGGACCGCCGCCTCCATGGCGTCGATCGCGCGACCGACGTCGGTCGGCATCAGCAGGATGTCGCTCCCGGCGATGAACGCCAGTACCGGCGCTTCGTCGGGGCCGACCTCCTTGACGATGGCGCCCATATCGAGCGCGTCGGTAGTAACCAACCCCTTGAAACCGAGGGAATCGCGCAACAGCCCCGTGAGGATCGGCGGCGCCAGCGTGCCGGGGCGATGCTCGCCGGGATCGAGCCCGGGAAGCGCGATGTGCGCCGACATCACGGCGTCGACGCCGGCGGCGATTGCGGCGCGGAACGGTACCAGCTCCAGCGTGTCGAAGCGCTGCCACCCCGCGGTGATCGTCGGCAGCGCCAGATGCGAATCGGTTTCGGTGTCACCGTGCCCGGGGAAGTGCTTCGCGGTGGCGAACATCCCGTGTTCCTGGATGCCACGCACGGTCGCGGCAACAAATCGCGCTACGGTCTTCGGATCGCCGCCGAACGACCGGGTGTTGATGATCGGGTTGTCCGGATTGCTGTTGACGTCGGCATCCGGAGCGAACGCGAGATGAATACCGACCGCGCGCCCCTCGATCGCGGTGATCCGTCCCATTTCGTACGCATCGAGTTCGCGGCCGTCGGCTCCGACGCCCATCTGGGTGGGGAACGGCGTGCCGCCCACGATCCGGAACGTGGTGCCGCCCTCGAGATCACTCGCTACGAGGAGGGGGAGTGGCGCGGCGCGCTGCAGGGCGTTCAACTTCGCTGCCATCTCGGTGGGCGGCCCGATCGAGACGATGATCCCGCCCACGAGGTCGGACGCCTCCCAGGCGAGCGCCTGCCGCATCGCCGGCGCATCGAGCGGCTGGTAGGTTCCGGTGATCCACGGCATGATCAGTTGGGCGATCCGATCGCGGAGCGGCAACGAGTCGAGGAGATGCTGCACGCGGG
>JBOHRZ010000347.1:0-3309 GCA_050732975.1 Gemmatimonadales bacterium | reverse complement strand
CTCGCCCGGCTGCCCGGGCGACTGCGTCCGCGGCAGCGCGGTGCCGGCCTCGCGCTGGCACTTCTCGTCGTCGCGGGCCGCCCGGCCGCGGCCCAATCCGGCGGCGCCGGGACGGGGGGCGTGGCACAGCTCTACCGCGAGACCCACGCGGCGAACAACTGGCGGCGAGTGCTGTTGATCGCCGCGCATCCCGACGACGAAGACAATCAGCTTCTCGCCATCCTGACGCGGGGAGACGGCATCCGCGCGGCGTATCTCTCTCTCAACCGGGGCGAAGGAGGCCAGAATCTCATTGGCCCCGAACTGGGGGATGCTCTCGGCGTGCTGCGTAGCGAGGAACTCCAGTCGGCGCGGCGGGTCGATGGTGCTGTGCAGTTCTTTAGCCGCGCCTACGACTTCGGATTTTCCAAGACAGCGGACGAGACGTTGCGCTTCTGGAATCGCGACTCGGTTCTCAAGGATATGGTGCGAGTGATCCGGCGATTCCGTCCCCAGATTGTCGTGTCGGTGTTCTGGGGGACACCGGCCGATGGCCACGGTCATCATCAGGCCTCTGGCATCCTGTCGCTCGAGGCGTATCGCGTCGCCGGCGACCCATCCCGGTTTCCGGAGCTGATGACCGAGGAGCACCTGCCGCCGTGGACGCCGCTCAAATTCTACCGCGTGGCGCGGGGTCAGCGCCCAACGCTGACGTTCGAGGGCGGAGTGATCGACCCGGCGACCGGCCTCTCGTTCCGCCAGCTTGCGGCGCTGAGCCGCTCGCAACACCGTTCGCAGGGTCAGGGTACCCTCGAGGATCCGGGACCGTCGCAGACCGGACTGGTGCTTATCGAGCGGGCTACGTCGATCCACGGATCCGACGACTCACTGTTTGCCGGAGTCCCGCCGGAGCCGCCACCGGTCCCCGACGAACACGCCGCCGAAGCGACGCTGATTCGCGCCAACGTGGTGGTCGATGCCACCACCGACGACGACGAAGTGACGCCCGGCGAGCCGGTACCGGTGACCATCACGGTCTGGAACGCCGGCCGCGAGCCCGCGCGGGCGACGGCCGCAGTGGAGCCGCACCCGGGTTTCGCGGCGGCCGGCAACGACTGTCCCGCCGCGCCACAGGCGCTCGCTCCCGGGGCGCTCCTCACCTGCCGTATCACGCTCAAGGTCAACAGCGACGCGCGGCCGAGCTCGCCGTATTATCTCGAGCTCCCGCGAACGGGGGCGATGTATCGCTGGTCCGGCGATCCGTCGGTCTGGGGTGAACCCTTCGCGCCGCCACTGACGGCGTCGTTCACCGTCGGCGTGGACAGCGCGGCACCGGTGACCGTCCATCGTGAAGTTCTGGATCGGTTCCGCGACCCGGCGCTCGGCGAAGTGCGCCGGCCGGTGCTGATCGTGCCGCGGATTGCGGTCTCGGTCCGTCCCCGAGGCCTGCTGTGGCCCGAGGGCGTGCGGAGCCGTCCGTTCGCCGTAACGCTGGAGCACCTGTCGCGCGACTCGGTGAGTGCCAGCGTGGCGCTTGAGGTTCCGACCGGATGGTCGGCGGGCGCGGCCAGGACCGTCACGCTGACGCGCGAAGGCGAAACCGCGCAGGTGACGTTCAACGTAACCGCGCCGCCAAACCTCGCGGCAGGCCGCTATCAACTCCGCGCCGTCGCCGTCGCCGGACGCGACACGTTCGACATCGGGTTGCAGCGGATTCGCTACCCGCACGTGCGGGCGCGCAATCTGACGATTCCCGCGGCGTTTGACGCCGTGGTGAGCAACGTGGCCTTTCCGCGAGTCGGAACCATCGGATATGTTCGAGGCGGCGGCGATCTCGTGCCCGAGGCGCTGACCGACGCGGGCCTTGCGGTGACGGTTCTCACCGGCGACGCGCTGGAGCACGGCCCACTCGATTCGTTCCGCGTCATCGTGATCGGTCCCCGTGCGTACGAAGCCAACGAATCGCTGCAACGCGCCAATCCGCGTTTGATGCGATGGCTGGCCGCCGGCGGGACGCTGGTCATCGAGTATCAGCAGACGCCGTATGTGCGCGGAGGATTCGAACCGAGGCCGCTCACACTCCTCGGACCGACCCAGAGCCGGGTGACCGACGAGACGGCGCCGGTCAGGTTCCTCGCGCCGCGTCAACAGATCCTCAACTGGCCGAACCGGATTACCGCCGCGGACTTCGACGGCTGGGTACAGGAGCGCGGACTCGACTTCCCGGTTTCATGGGATCCCGCTTGGAGCCCGATCCTCGAAACCCATGACGCCGGTGATTCACCCCGCGAAGGGGGACTCCTCGTCGCCAGGGTCGGGAAGGGGACTGCGGTCTACACCGGGCTGTCGTTCCATCGGCAGCTTCCGGCGCTCGTTCCCGGGGCGTGGCGGCTGTTTGCGAACATCCTCGCCGTGGGTTCGGTGCCATCCGCCGCAACGCATCCGTGAGCGTCCCCGCAACGCGGGGGTCGAAGGCCGCGGAGTTCGGTCGGCTGAGCGTGCTGATCGGCGTGAACTTCGTCGACATGCTCGGCGGGCTGATCGTGATCCCGCTGTTGCCGTTCTATGCCCTCCGGCTGCACGCGACGCCGGTGATGGTCGGGTTCCTGACGGCGTCGTTCTTCGTCACGCAGGTCGTAGCCGCGCCGTTCTGGGGGCGGGTATCGGATCGGCATGGCCGGCGTCCGGCCCTGCTCATCGGGCTGATCGCTTCCGCGGTGGCATTCCTGCTGTTCGGTCTGGCCAATACGCTGTGGCTGCTGTTCCTGTCCCGCATGGTCCAGGGACTGGGCGGCGGCACCACCGGTGTGGCGCAGGCTTACGTGTCCGATACGGTTCCGCGCGAACACCGCGCCCGCGCGCTGGGCTGGCTTTCCGCCGCCACGAACGCCGGCGTGAGCATCGGTCCGGCCGTCGGATCGTTGTCCACCCACATGGGTACGGCCATGCCCGGGTATGTCGCGTCGGCACTCTGCGGCGTCAACGCGATCGCCGCGTTCTTCTGGCTCCCGGAGACTCGTTCGGCCCAGGCGCGGAGCGCTCCGGTGACCCGTCGCCCGGCCTGGCACGCCGCATGGGAGACGATCCTCAATCCGTCGGGAAGTGCCGAGCGGCTGATCTGGATCTACGGAATCGGCATGCTGGCATTCATGATGATGATGGGCGGCGTGCTGCCGTTGTGGCTGCACGCCAGGTTCGGAATCACCGAGGCCACGATCGGATATTTCTACGTCTACTACGGCGTGCTCTCGTTCGTGATGCGATCCGCGTTTCTCGGTCCGGTCGTCGACCGGATCGGCGAAACGGGTGCGCTGCGGCTGGGGACGATCC
>JBOHRZ010000346.1:0-3320 GCA_050732975.1 Gemmatimonadales bacterium | reverse complement strand
GTCTACACCTGGGCGCCGTCAGGCAATGAGCGGCGGCACAATTTCCAATTGAGCATCCAGTGGCCGATCACTCCGGCGCTGGAACTGACCAGCACGGCGAGCCTCACGTCGGGATCCCACTACACGCCGATCGTCGCCGGCGACATCAACGGCGATGGCTCGAGCCGCGACGACCGGGCCTTCATCTACAATCCGCTCGACGCCGCCGATACCGCGGTGGCGAACGGGATGCGGCGCCTCCTGGCATCGACATCAGGGAACGCCCGCAAGTGCCTCCAATCGCAATTGGGAGAGATCGCCAGTCGCAACAGCTGCACCGGTCCGTGGTCGCCGCGCCTCGATATTCAGGTCAATTGGCGCCCGGCCCTGTTCGACCGCCGGCTGTCGTTGTCGTTGCAGACCATCAACCTGCTCGGCGGTCTCGACCAGTGGATCAATGGATCCGACAATCTCAAGGGATGGGGCGGCAACGCGCGGCCCGACAACACGCTGCTCACGGTACATGGTTTCGATCCGGCCACGGATCGCTTCGAGTACGTGGTGAACGAGCGCTTCGGCAACACCAGCGCCGGCGCCACCGCGGTCCGGCAGCCCTTCCAGATTGCCATCAATGCCCGGTTCGCGATCGGTTTCGACGCCCGGACCCTGCAGCTACAGAGCCTCGGGCGCGGAAGTGCGGTCCGGCCCAACGCCCGCAGCATCGTCGACTCGTTCCTGGTCCGCTACCGCCGCCAGGACGCCGCGACGGCCGCGCTGGACCGCGCCGACACGCTGGCGCTCACTCCGGCCCAGCTCACCGCGCTCCGGGTCGTCGCAGATTCCGATTCGACCTTCATGCAGCCGCACATCGACTCGCTGATGGCGGCCGTCGACACCGTCCTCAAGGCGAATACCGCCGCCGACGTGGTGCCGCTCCTCAACCGCTATCGGGCCTTCAACGCCGTGGCCGTCCGCGAGCAGGCCGTGGTGCACGACAAGGTCCGCCAGATTCTGAGCCCGGTGCAATGGGCGCTGCTCCCGGACTACGTCCGCACGCCGTCGAACAACCTCGTCGGCGGCGGGCGTGGCGGCGGATTCGGCGGCCGGGGTGGCCGCGGCGGACGGGGACCTGGAGGGGGATGAGCCGGCCTCGTCAAGTTGTTCCGCCGCTGTCGGTTACGTTGCAGCATTGAACCGGCTCCCGGCCCTGTTTCGATCGGCGCCCGGGCTGTGCTGTTCCCCACCAACTTTTCTCCCCAACCCCACGTACCAATCGCCAAGGTGCGGCTGGGCCCTTCCGCCGAGCGCGTACTCAACGACCCGAATGCCGGGAATACACGATGCTGGCTCGTTTTTTTGCTCGCACGCTGGGCGTCTTCGGTCTGGTGCTGGCTGTCGGTGCACTCGCGGCGCGGCCGCTTCATGCCCAGGTCACCATCATCGTCGGCACGGTCACCGATCCGACCGGAAAGCCCGTCGCCGGCGCGAGGGTGGAGGCATTCAGCATCGAGACCGAAGTGACGCGCCCCGCCACGACGAACGACAAGGGTCAGTACCGGATCATCTTCAATGATGGCGGAGCGGAATACCGGATCAGCATCAAGGCCATCGGCAAGAGTCCGGCGATCTACAACGTCATGCAACAAACGGACGACGACCGCATCATTCTCAACGTCAACCTGGGTGAACAGGCCACCAAGCTGCAGGATCTCGTGTCCAACGCGGCGCGACGACCCAATGCCGACCAGGAGGAAAATCGCGTCACAGCCGGCGAGTCGACCCGGTCGATCTCCGGCGACCAGGCGCTCCGCCTTCCCATCGACGCCTCCGACCTCGCGGCCATCGCGGCGCTGGCCCCGGGCGTGATCCTGACCGCGGGGACCGACTCAACTGCCGCGACGTTCTCCGTCGCCGGGCAGAGCGCCGAATCGAATACCTATGTCGTCAACGGCATGACCACGTCGAACAGCACGGTCCCGCCCGACGCGGTGCGGAATACTCGCGTCATCACCAATACATATGACGTCTCGCGCGGCAATTTCTCGGGCGGCATGGTCTCGGTCACAACCAAGGGCGGCAGCAACCGGGTCAGCGGTTCGCTCAGCAGCAACTTCCAGAACCAGAGCCTGGCGTGGGGCGGCAATACCGGCAACTCATTCGGGGCCGGGCAGACCAACGAACGGATTGGCGGCGGCTTCGGCGGCCCCCTGCACCGCGACCACACCTTCCTGTTCGGATCCTTCAACTTCACGCGGCAGGTATCGCCGCTGACCTCGCTGGTCGAGGCCGACCCCACCACCCTGGCGCGACTGGGGGCGACGCCGGATTCGGTCGCCAAGTTCGAGCAGGTAGTGGACGGATACGGCCTGACCGCTCGGGCCGGCAACATCGCTTCGAACTCGTCGAACAACAGCTTCCAGGGTGTCACCCGGTTCGACTGGTTCGCCGGAACGGCGCATACCATCACGTTCACCGGGCAGGTCCGGCTCAACAGCCGCGAGCCGCAGCGGATCGGCAGCACGCAACTCCCGCAGGTGGGCGGCACCAGTACCGGCAACTCGGCCAGCGGCACGATGGCGATCCTGTCCAGGTTCAGCAACGGGATGCTCAACTCGTTCCGCGGCAGCGCGTCGTTCAACGACAGCAAGTCGGCGCCGTACCTCTACGTTCCGGTCGGACGGGTGACCAACTACTCGGAGGTCGATTCCGGGCAGACCACCTTCACGACCCTCGGCTTCGGCGGCAATGCCGGCCTCCCGAACCACAACAACACCCGGAGCTATGAAGCCGAAAACGACCTGTCGCTCATCTCGCCGATGGGCGCTCACCGCTGGGCCCTGGGCCTGTACGCAAACGCCTCGACGTTCAACCAGGATGTCACCAACAACCAGTACGGCACCTACGTCTACAACTCGCTGTCGGACTTCGAGAACAACATTCCGTCGTCATTCACTCGCACCCTGCAACCGAGTACTCGCACCGGGACATTGCTGAACGAGGCCGTGTACCTGAGCGATGCCTGGCGGGTCCGCTCCGGGTCGAGCCGGCCCGGCACGACCACCGGCGGGACCCAGGGCGCCGGTGCCACCGGCGGCCAGGGCGGCGGCGGCTTCGGAGGTCGTGGCGGTGGCGGCTTCGGCGGTCGCGGCGGCGGGTTCGGCGGTCGTGGCGGTGGGGGCTTCGGCGGGCCGGGCGCCAATAATGGCGGCAACCTGCAGCTCAGCTACGGCGTGCGTCTCGAGCATTCATCGTATCTCGGCGCGCCGGCGCGGAATGACGCCGTGTACAATGAGTTCGGCATCGACACCCACCGGCTTCCGAGCGAGTGGTATGTGTCGCCG
>JBOHRZ010000345.1:0-3324 GCA_050732975.1 Gemmatimonadales bacterium | reverse complement strand
CACAGGGCCCGGCAGCAGGCGATCCGCTGGGAATTCCACTGGCCCTGGATCCTCGCCGCGCTGCTGGCGACGTGGGCGATGTACTGCGTGCTGATCTGGGGATGGCGCCAGGTGGTGGTCGGCTGGCGTGAGCACCTCGGCGGGCTCGATGCCGCGCGGATCTGGGCGATCTCCAACCTCGGCAAGTACATCCCCGGCAAGGTCTGGGCGATCGCCGGGATGGGCATGATGGCGCAGCGACAGGGAGTGAGCGCCACCGCAGCGATGGGTTCGGCTGTGATCATGCAACTGGTCGCGCTGGCGACCGGTGCGATGATCGCCTTGGCGCTCGTCGGCACCGAGGTCCTCGACCGTCTCCTCGGCAACTGGGGCGCGATCGGTGCATTGGCTCTGGCGGTCATCGCACTCCTTGCGGCGATTTCGCTGGCATCCCCGGCGCTCACCGCGCGGATCGCCTACATATTGCGTCGGCCGGAGGGGATCCGACCGGTCGAGCCGGGTGCCCTGACCGCGGGACTCGCAGCCAACTTCACATCGTGGTGCGGTTATGGGCTCTCGCTGCAGCTTCTCGCCCGCGGAACCCTGCACGACGTATCGCTCTCCTGGTCGACCGCAACCGGGTCGTTCGCTGCCTCGTACATCGTGGGTTACCTGGCGTTGTTGCTTCCCGGCGGGCTCGGCGTGCGCGAAATTCTTCTCGCCGATCTGCTCAAGGGCTCGATCGGGATCGGACCCGCCGCGGCGCTGGCGATCGCCTCGCGAGTGGCGACGACCCTCAACGACCTCGGCGCCGCGCTATTCTTACTCCCTTTCCGGAGCAAGTCACGTGACCTCAGCCGGGCAACCTGAACCTTCGCCGCAGCCGCGTTTCGGAGCGTTGATCGCGGCGGCCGTGTACGCCGTCGCCGGTCTGACGCTCCTGTATCCGGTCTTCACCGGGAAGTTTCTCGCCGGATCGGATCAGGTTCAGGCGGGCTACGCCTTCCGGGCGCTCGCCGAGGCCGGGATGCACCAGACCGGGCACATCCCGCAGTGGAACCCCTACATCTTCGGCGGGATGCCGCTGTGGGCGGTGCCGGGGCACTTCGACGTCTTCTACCCGACCGCGTGGCTGCGCTGGCTCTGGCCCGCCGATCAGGTGCTCGGCTACGCGTTTTTCATCCATTTCATCGTCGCCGGGCTGGCGATGTATGCCCTGCTGCGCACCTTGCGGGCAAGCTGGACGGCGTCGCTGGTCGGCGGACTCGCCTACGAATTCTCCGGAATCCTCGCGTCGCAGGTGAGCCCGGGGCACGACGGCAAGCTGTTCGCCGCCGCGCTGGCACCCCTGGCGCTCGCGGCACTGATCCGCGCCATTCGCCACGGCCGCACCGGATACTTCGGCTGGTTCGCGCTGGTGATCGGCCTGATCATTCTCACGCCCCACTACCTCGCGGCGTACTACATCCTTGTCGTCTGCGCCCTGTTCACGCTCTGGCTGGTCTTCCTCGACCCGGAGCGCATTCCCGGCCGCTCACCCGTCTATCTGCTCGGCATGGCGGCATTGGCCGTCGTGCTCGGACTCGGCATCGCGGCGGTCGAACTCATTCCGGTGCAGCACATGGTGGCGTACACCGCGCGTGGCCCCGGGGGCGCCAGTCTCGGCTACGGCTATGCCACCACCTGGGCGATGGCGCCGGAAGAGATCATGACCGCGATCCTGCCGCAGTTCAACGGCATGCTCAACTATTACTGGGGGCCGAACCCGATCAAGGATCACACCGAATATCTCGGCGGCCTGGTGGTGATCCTTGCTGCGCTGGGCATTCCAGCGCTCCGCCGGCGGAAGATGCTCCTGCCGGTCGGCGGGATCGCGGTGCTCTTCCTGCTGGTCGCATTCGGCGGCCATACACCGTTCTACCGGCTCTGGTACCTGCTCCCCAAGATGGGAGAGTTCCGCGCGCCGGGGCTGGCGTTTTTTGTCGTCGCCTTGATGACGTGTGTCGCCGCCGGTCTCGGAGTAGATCGCCTGCTGCGCGGCGAAGTTCGCCTGCGCAATCTGCTCATTATCGCCGGCGTGCTGGCATTCGTCGCGGTGCTCGCGGTCGTCGGCATCCTGCAGAACGTGGCCGAGTCGCTGGTCGAGCCGGAGAAGGCCGGTATCGTCGTGGCCAACGCGCCGCAGCTCGAGGCCGGCGGTGTCCGGTTGCTGATCGTAGTGTTGATCGGCGGCGGGGCGCTCTGGATGATTCAGCGCGGCGCCGTTCGCGGACTCATCGCCGCCGCGGCGCTGGTGGTCGTGATCGGAGCCGACAATTGGTCGATTCTTCGCAACTTCACCAACTGGCTGCCGCCGGCGTCGATTACCTACGCCGACGACCAGCTCACCACCACGATGAAGAAGATGCCGATGCCGTTCCGGGCCTACAGCCCGAAGGCACCGGACAACCCCCCCAGCCAGATGAATGTGCTCACGGTGTACACCGGCGGAGCGCTCATGGCCCGCGGCGTTCCGGCGCTGCTCGGATATCACGGCATGGAGGATCGCTTCTTCGACGACCTGCTCGGTGGCAAGAATGTCTGGATCTACCAGTACAATGAGCATATCTGGGATCTCTACGCCGTTTCGTTCATCATCCAGAGCCAGGAGCCGCCACAGCTTCCCGGTTATCACAAGGTGGCGGGGCCGGCCGAAGTCGGCGACATTGCGCACACCGTCGCTCCCGAAGGCGTGATGTTTCAGCGCGACTCGGCGGCGCAGTGGGTGCGGGTCGTGCCGGTGGGAGTCAACGCGCCGGACTCGCTGATTCCGCCGACCATCGCCGACGCCCGGTTTCCGCTCAACAGCTACGTGCTCTTCTCCGACACCGCGCAGATCAAGCTTCCGCCCCCCGGCGGCCAGATGCCCGCGCCCACTGCAGTCACCGCGACACTCGCGTCGTGGCAGCCGGGCTCGATGACTGTACGCCTCAACGGGAGCGACACCCGCACGACCTATCTCCTGGTCGCGGAGAACTGGTACCCCGACTGGCACGCCACGGTCGACGGCAAGACCGTTCCCACGCTTCGCGGCGACGGCGCGATGCTCTCCGTGGCGCTGCCGCCGGGAGCGAAGGAGGTTGCGTTCAAGTACGACATCGCCAGCTACCACCTCGGGGTCAAGGTGTCGGTGGTCATGCTGCTGCTGACTGCCGGGCTATGCTTCGCCGATCGTCTCCCGTTCGGGAAGGTCAATGCCTGAACGGGTACTGGTAGTCGTTCCGACGTACAACGAATGCGAGAACCTGCCGCAGGTCGTTCCGGCGATCCTGAAGCAGGACCCGCGGGTCGAGGTCCTCGTGGTCG
>JBOHRZ010000344.1:0-3376 GCA_050732975.1 Gemmatimonadales bacterium | reverse complement strand
CGCCGCGGTAGCTGTGACCATATATATGGAGAGTGCGACATCAGCGTCTCGCGGGATTGTCACGGTCGCGGCCGCGGCAACCTCACTCTCACTCTCCGCGCAAGGACTCGATCGGGTCAACGTTCGACGCACGGCGGGCCGGTAGATAGCTGGCCAGGACCCCGATGATCAGCAACGCCGCCGACATGCCGGCGAACGTCGCGATATCCACCGCCCCCACGCCGAAGAGCAGCGCGCTCAGGGCGCGAGTCCCGGCCGCCGCGACAACCACTCCGGCGATCACGCCGATGACGACCACCCGCATTCCCTCCCCCACCACCATCCTCCGCACTGGGCCGGCTTCTGCGCCGAGCGCCATGCGCACGCCGATCTCGCGGGTGCGCCGCGCTACGACGTAGGACAGCACGCCGTACAGACCGATCGAGCTGAGCACCAGCGCCAGCACCGAGGCGACGCCGAGCGTCATCATCATGAATCGCAGCGATGCCATGGTGCGCCGCGCCAGTCCAGCCATCGTGTACACCCGGTACATCGGCGCCTCGGGAGCAACATCGCGAACCAGCCGCCGCACCTCCGGCGCGATCGTCTCGGCTTGCGCGGTCTTGACCACGTAGGCCGGCGAGCTCACCCCCCAGCTTCCCGGTGTCGGACCGACGAGCGGGAGATAGAACGTCGGCTGCGGAGCGGTGCGGAAGTCGTCATACATGACGTCATCGACTTCGCCCGTGACCGTGAACCAGGTCGCCGGGGATCGGGCCCGCTCCGCGCGCCGACCCTGCCGCTGGCTATCCTGCGCCCGGTATGGTAGCATCCGCGGCGATTCCACCAGACGATGGAGTATCCCGCCATGCGTATCCAACTCGCTGCTTCCGCGATGGCGATCGCGGCCTTCTCGCTTCCCGCCCAGACGCCGCGCGCCGTCACCACCGATCCGCCGCACGACTCGCGGCACCCCGCCAGGATGGAAGTGCTGCACATTCCGTCAGGCGGCGTGAAGATCAACGGCGTAGCCTACATTCCATCGGGCGCGGGTGCCCATCCGACGTTCATCCTGCTGCACGGGCTGCCGGGAAACGAAAAGAATCTCGACCTGGCCCAAGCCGTCCGCCGCGCGGGATGGACCGCGATCACCTTCAACTACCGCGGGTCGTGGGGAAGTCCCGGCGATTTCCGGTTCGGCAACAATCTCGAGGACGCCGACGCGGTGATCGCCTTCCTCAAGGATACCGCGAACGCGCGCAAGCTCGGCGTCGACACCACCCGCATGGTGATGGCCGGGCACAGCATGGGCGGTTGGGTGACGGTGCTCACCGCGTCGCACCATCCGGAGTTGATCGGCGCGGTACTGATTTCGGCGGCGGACATGGCAAGGGTCGCCACGGCCCAGCGCGACGCCGCGATTCGCGGCATGGCCGGTGATATGGAGTCACTCGCCGGCGCGACGCCCGAAAGCATGGTCGACGAGATCCGCACCAACGGCGCCCACTGGCACTTTGCCGACGGCGAGCCGGGACTCGCAAGGATACCGCTCCTCGTTCTCACCGCCAACGATGGACTCGCACCGCAGAACGACTCGCTCGCGGCGAAGGTCCGCGCGCTCGGCAACACACACGTGACGACCGTGCACCGCGCCACTGACCATAGCTGGTCGGACCGGCGCATCGATCTGGAAAGCCTGGTGATCAACTGGCTGGCGGGTATGGTGAAGCTGCCGGTGCGGGCACCCTGAGGGCGTTGGGCGCCCGCTTGATGTCACTCCACAGATGTCAGACGGCGGGCTTTGCGCGGGTATAGCGCACCAGGAAGAGCAGCGTCCCCGAATCCGATCGGAAGGCTCGCGGATGCGCCTTCCCGGAAAGGTCGTAGCAGATCGTCAGCGTGTCGCCATCCATCCTGAAAATGGCCGGGATGGTCTTGCCGGCATTCGGCCCGCGGAGACCATGCACATCGATGGTCGACGGCACCGCCTGGCGGTCGATCAGGTACGTCCCGGTGTCGTTCTGGAAGACATACGTCCCCCGCGTCATCTGCAGGGGTCCCGAGAAGGCAGTCAATGGCAGCGCCGCCCCGCCCAGCGTGGCGGTGGCGATCGTCCAGTCCCCTTCGACCGATGCGGACTTGGCGCCGGCACACGCCGTCACGGTCACGACAGCCACCGACAGATACAGCAATTTCGTGGTGCTCATGATCTCGCTCCCGTGGTTACCGCTGAGAAGTGCCTCTGGGGAATTCGACGCCACCGGAGGATCTGGCGGCCGCGATAATCCTACCCGGGAATCCGCAACCTGCCAGAGCCGCCGCCAAGAGGCTCTATTTCCCGTCGGCCGCCCGCTCCAGGGTCGCAATATCGATCTTCTGCATTCCGAGCATTGCCTGCATCGCTCGCTGCGCACGGCCGGCGTCGGGATCAGAGAGCAACTGGTACAGCCGCTTGGGCGTCACCTGCCACGACAATCCCCAGCGGTCCTTGAGCCAGCCGCAGGCGCTTTCCGATCCGCCCTTCGAAAGGGCCGCCCAGAGCCGGTCGACCTCGGCCTGGTCGTCACAGTCGATCTGAAACGAGACCGCTTCGGTGAATTTGAATTCCGGCCCGCCGTTGAGCGCCACGAAGCGCGTTCCTGCCAGCGTGAATGCCACCGTGAGCACGCTGCCCGCGGGACCGCTGGGCGTCTCCGCTGGCGAATGCATGACGTGATCGATGTGGGACTCCGGCAGCAGCGAGACGTAGTACCGCACCGCCTCTTCCGCGTCGCCGTCAAACCAGAGAAACGGAACGACCTTCTGTGCCATCGGATCCTCGCTCACTGGGTTGGTAAGGCGGCCGCGGACGCGGCAGCCGTCGGGTTGCATGGAGGACGATCCGGGTGAATCGTCGCCCACATCCGCCAGAACCGTCCTGCCCGATGGGTCTTTGGCGCGCGCCCTCGTCCCGCGCCGCGATCCGGTGCAAATTCGAACCTCGTTCACTCGAACCCGCAGGGGCGATTGCCATGGACACACTCGAAGCGATCGATACGCGTCGTTCAGTCAAGCAGTTCACCGGTCGGCCGGTGGTACGCGCCGAGATCGAACGCCTGCTCGAAACGGCAGTTCGGGGGCCGAACCATCGCCTGACCCAGCCGTGGCACTTCTACGTGCTCGGGCCGGCCGCTCGGCGGGCATATGGTGAAGTCCTCGGCGCTCGCAAGGCGAAACGGGTCGATGACCCGACGGCGGCGCGCGCGGTGGCGGACAAGGTTGCCGACGCCGAGGCGTCGCTTCCAGCTGCGATCGCGGTGACCATGACGCTCGATGAGAATCCGGAAATCCGCGAGGAGGACTACGCCGCGACGATGATGGGCGTGGAGAACCTGCTGCTGGCGGCGCATGCCATGGG
>JBOHRZ010000343.1:0-3381 GCA_050732975.1 Gemmatimonadales bacterium | reverse complement strand
CCTCGTCCGCGCGCTGTCAAGCTGCTAAGCGCCTTCCCTGACGCGACTTCCGGCATCAGAACCCGATCCGGCTACCTTCCGGCGTGCGCCGAGCCGCGCTCGGTGACGTCAGACTCGCATCTGGACCGATGCCTACGACACCCGTTGGAGATGGCATGACCGCCCGTCCGCGTACCCTTGGTGAGCTGCGACGGAGCCCCTGGGGCGAAGCGCCCTTGCGGGCCCGGTCGGTTCGCGATGAAGTCCGCGCCAACCTGTTGGCCCGATTGGAACGCGGCGAGCCGCTGTTCCCCGGCGTGCTCGGCTTCGAGGACACTGTCGAGCCCGAATTGATCAATGCGCTCCTTGCCCGGCACGACTTCATTCTGCTTGGCACCAGGGGCCAGGCCAAGACCCGGCTGCTGCGCGGGCTCACCGGTTTTCTCGACGAGGCCGTCCCGGTGATCGCCGGCAGCGAGATCAACGACGACCCTTTTGCGCCGATTTCGAAGTACGCCCGCGAACGGATTGCGGAATGCGGCGACGCGACGGCGATCGCGTGGGCGACTCGCGACCAGCGCTACGTCGAGAAGCTGGCGACGCCCGACGTCACCATCGCCGACATGATCGGCGACCTCGATCCGATCAAGGCGGCGCGGGGCGGCCATCTGCTGGGCGACGAGCTGACCATGCATTTCGGACTGCTGCCGCGCGCCAACCGCGGCATTTTCGCGATCAATGAATTACCGGATCTTTCGGGGAAGATCCAGGTCGGCCTCTTCAACATCATGCAGGAGGGCGATGTCCAGATCAAAGGGTATCCGGTCCGCCTGCCGCTCGACGTGCTGCTGGTGTTCACGGCCAATCCCGACGACTACACCGCTCGCGGCAAGATCATCACCCCGCTCAAGGATCGGATCGGTTCCGAGATCCGCACCCACTATCCCCGGACGGTGGACCTCGGCGTCGCTGTCACCGCGCAGGAAGCATGGATCGACCGAGGAGCGCGCAGACTCGAAGTCCCGGACTTCATCGCCGAAGTGGTCGAGACCGTGGCCTTCGAAGCGCGGCGCGACAAGCGCGTCGACCGGCGCGCCGGCGTCAGCCAGCGGCTGCCGATTTCGCTCCTCGAACTGGTCAGCAGCAATGCCGAACGTCGCGGCCGCGCACAGGGCACCGAACGGGTGGTGGCACGCATTGCCGACATCTACGCCGGCCTTCCCGCCATCACCGGGAAGCTCGAACTGGAGTACGAAGGGGAACTCCAGGGAGCCGACGCCGTCGCCCGCGAGCTGATCCGCCGCGCCGCCGGCAGCGTCTTTGCCGACCGGGCGCCGGCCGCGGATGTCGAAGAAATCGTAGCCTGGTTCGACACCGGCAATGCGCTCAAGGTCGGCGCGGACGATCCTCCCGAAACGACGTGGCGCGCCTTCGGCGTGGTGCCCGGACTCCTCATGATCGTGCAACAGGCCGGGCTCGCCCGCGCCGCGGATCACGACATGGCCGCTGCCGCGTGCGAGCTGGTGCTCGAAGCGCTGGCCGCCGATCAGCGGATCAGCCGTAGTGAAGAAGCAGGGTGGCAGCGGGTCAAGCCCCAGCGACGCAAGAATCAGAATTACGGCGAGGGCGACACCTTCAACGTGTGACCGCGTCGACCACCAGGCGCGCGGCGCGATCGAGTCCGAGCCAGCCCACGTTCAGCGTCAGATGGTAGTGGCATGGGTCGCTCCAGTCGCGATGGTAATACTGCCGATGGTACCGGGCCCGGTGCGCATCCACGTCGCGAATCCGGCGCCTCGCCTCATCCGAGGAAATGCCGAAGCGGTCCGCCACGACCTGGACGCGATATTCGACCGCGGCCACCAGCTTGACGTGGAGCGCGTTCTCCCGGCGGCCGATCACCGCGCTCGCCGCGCGCCCCACCAGAACGACGTGGTCCGAGGCCAGGTCGGCGACGACCTGTTCGGTGATCCGCCGCTGCCGCGCCTCGGCCAGCTCCGGCACCTCGGGCGCGCGCCCCAGCACCTCCGGCGACCCCGCCGCCAAGGCCCGGGCCAGTCGGTCGACGAAGGTGGGACCGCGCTCCTCGCGCTCCTTGACGACGTCAGCACTGAGGCCCGCCCGCCGGGCCACCTCGTCGACCAGCTGATTGTCGACCAGCCGCCATCCGAGCGTTTCCGCGACGCGAGCCGCCAGCAGCGAACCGCCGGCGCCGAATTCGCGGGACACGGTGATCATCATATCGCCTCCTCGCCATGCCAGAGTCTCCGCCGCAACATTCCCGTGCCGATCAGCGTGATGCCGCCGTTGATCGCGATGCTCCACGCCACACCAAGGTGCTCGGCGAGCAGCCCCGCCTCGAACGACCCGAGCGGCGTCAGTCCGAGCACCACGAACGAGTAGACCGCCATCACGCGACCCCGCAGCTCCGAGGGGGCCGCAAGCTGCAGCGCGGTGGCGGTCGAAATCCCCTGCCCGGCCATGGCCGCGCCGATCAACGCGAGGATCAGCAGTGCCACCGTCAGGCTGCCGGTCAGGGCCAGCAGCACCACGCCTGCGCCCAGCGCCGCGCCGCACACTGCCGCCGTGCGCGCCCGCGATACCTTCCCCGCCAGCGCACCGGTGACGATGGCGCCGATGAACGCGCCGATGCCGATGGCCGAGGTGAGCGCGCCATATCCGCGGGCGCCAACATGCACCGCGTCGCGCGCGTAGACCGGCAGCATCGCGATGAAGCTCCCGGCGAACACCGTGAGCAACACCATTTCCCAGGACAACGCCTCCAGCACCGGACGGGAGCGGATGAAGCGAGCCCCGGTGAAGATCGACGCACGCTCGGTTTCGATCCGCGCCAGGTACGGCTTCCTGATCAGCATCAGGCCGACGAGCAGGGCCACGTAACTCACCGCATTGACGGCAAACGCCGCGCCGGTTCCGGCGGCCGCGATCACGACGCCGGCAACCGCCGGACCGAGCACCCGGGCCAGGTTGTAGATCGTGGAATTGATCGCCGCCGCCGAGATCAGGTCGTCGAGCGGCACCAGCTCGACCAGAAACGCCTGGCGCGCCGGCACTTCGAACGCCGTGGTGATGCCGAAGACGATCGCCAGGGCGCACACCCAGGCGAAGGTCACGCGCCCGCTCAGCGTCAGATACGCCAGCGTCGCCGCGTCGAGCAGCATGACGCTCTGCAGCAGCATGATGTACCGCCGCCGGTCGACGCGATCCGCCACCACCCCGCCGTACAGTGTAAAGACCAGGATTGGCAGCGTCGCCAGGGTGGTGGCGAGGCCCACGTCGTACGCCGAATTGGTCAGTTCGAGCACCAGCCAGCCCTGGGCGATGGTCTGCATCCAGGTGCCGATGAGCGAGGTGCCCTGGCCGATCGCGAAACGGCGGAAG
>JBOHRZ010000342.1:0-3381 GCA_050732975.1 Gemmatimonadales bacterium | reverse complement strand
GTCATACGTGGGGCGGCCACGAAGTCGATCTCCCCTTCCGGAAAGCTCAGCTTGACGAAGTTCTGATCCTCCGCGTAATCGGAGGTGAGCGACTCTGCGGCGGGACTCAGTCTCGGACTCACGTAGCCCAGGAATTGTGGGTCATCGATGAAGATGTCGACGTCCTTGCTTAAACGATGATGATGACGACGCATCAGCACGGTACCGCCACCAAAGGTCCAGGTGTCCACCGGAATACGCAGACGCCGCGCGTCGTCGATGAGCACGAGGGCGCGCTGAAAGAGGATTTCCCAGCTCTTCAGCTCTGCAGCCACTTGTCAGCGCTCTGCGGCACGCCTAGGGCGGCGGCGATCTGCTTCAAGTTCCTCTCCACTTTGCCGGGCTTCGACCAACGAGTGACTTGCGCCAGCAGGCCCCGGGTCACCGACTTGGGTGACTCTTCGAGCAGCACCCGCAGGTGCGGGCGACGATGGGGCGGCACTTTGCCGGTGAGGAGCGCACGCAGCAGCTCACCCTCGGTGAGCGGCGTCTTGAAGCTGACGCTGGCGGCCGTGCTTGCCATCTTGAGGAAGTCAGTCTCACGAGCGCTGGACTTGCGGTCTATCGCGAGTGCGAGACCGAGCTGATCGAGGAGGGCCTGGATCTTGCGAACGCCTAAGTCGGTGACAAGTCCATTCTCGAGCTGATTGAGCGTGGTGCGCGTGATATGCGCCGCGGCGGCGAGCTGCGCCTGGGTAAGGCCGCGCGCGAGCCTCGAGCGGCGAATTTCCTGACCTATTTCTGCGAGCTGCGGGCGCATGGCGACTATACTGTTAAGTATATTTAACCTCTTACGGCACAAATTGCAATTCCAAGGCAACCGGCGTATATATATAGTACTATAGTACTGCAAGGTCTGTTTAAACCTATGCCCACCATAGAGGTCGATTTCGAGGTCTTCAAGGCCCTTACTGCCCGTCGTCCGACCGAGGAGGTGACCGAGAACGACGTGCTACGAGAACTCCTGCGCCTGCCGAGCCAGAGCGCACCGCCCAAGCCTGACCGCCCCGCGCCCGACGATTGGGTCACCAAAGGCGTGCGGCTTCCGGCAGGCACGGAGCTGCGAGCCATCTATAAGGGTCAGACGCATCTCGCCCGCGTGGCCGCGGGTGCCCTGAGCCTCAATGGGAAGCGGTTCGACAGCCTGTCGGCGGCGGCGATGAGCATCACACAGCATCCCGTCAATGGCTGGACGTTCTGGCAGTGTCGACTGCCGGGGCAGAGCCGCTGGGCGGGTCTCAAGGAGCTGCGCAACGCCCGTTGAGGGGGAAGCAAGCGTCCGGGGAACGACCTCATGCTCGTCATCGCCTTGAGGCGCGTCCGTGCTGGATTAGTTCAGATTACCTTGTCGCGGCGCGCGATCTGCTCGACCACGCGCAATCCCGACTGCAGCGCTCCTTCCATGTAGCCCGCCTGGCCAGTTCGTTTTCCTTCTTCTGTAGCGCGTGCTCCATCACCAACAGCAAGCCACGCCCTGCGCCGAGTGCCCGCCCCTGTAAGGGTACTGTCGTGACGCACGCGATTATCTCAATCCGCCATCTCCGGCGTCTCGAAACCAGTCGCAGGCGTAGAATCCGCACCTCTGAAGACGGAGGTGCGTGCAATGAAGGAACCCGGGCTCGATGGTCGGCATCGTGACAAAGCGGCGCCGAAGAGCGGTGAGATCCAACAGAAGCGCGGTGACACTCTGAACAGGAATCTTCCGAAGCCGATTCCGCAGTTCCGGGGCGACACCAAGCTCGAGACCATGCGGAAAGTCACCCGACAGATGAACGTCGAGAAGGTCCGCCAGGCCGCCGCGAGGCTGAAGGGACGCTAAAAGCCGAGATCCTGCAGGCCTCCTCAGCGCAGGTGACTCCAGCTGAGTCTCCGGCAGCGAGTCGACCATGTCGGTTCAAGACGAAGGTTCCAACATCAAAAGCGCTTCCTGTCCGAGGACCAAATTCTCAGGATGGGTGCCGCAACCCGAGAGAACTTCCGGGCAGGCGGGGCCAGCGACGTCTCAGCGCAGATCGAAGCCATCGCCGGTGCAGCGGGAGTCACCGTATCCCGCGAAGCCTTCGACGATGACATACCGTTCTAACCTGCCTGCGGTTATTGCGAACCTGGAGTTCTAGCGATATGACGGCATTCCTGGCGTAGATTCATCAGGAGCTCACAGGGCTCCGGATTGCGCTGGATATTGAACAGGGGTCGCATCTCGGCAATCAGGGACTTCTCGATGTGCCCGAGGGGTTCGACGCTTACCCATGACACGAGGGGATGACGCTCTATCCACAGCCGGATGCGGTCGCGGTCCCCGAGGCTGAATGCGTAGTTCTGTTGATTCTTCCTTCCGACGAGCGAGCCCTTCGGAGGTCGGTATCCGAGCACCGCGCCGACCGATCGGAAGAATGAGGCGGGAGACTGGTGCCTGAGAGCCTGGTGTATCAGTCGATCCCGCAAGGAAGTCGTTGCGATTCCGATGTAGATCAGACGCTGTTTAGGGACGTCAGTCGGCAGTAATGGCCGGATGGTGTCTACGTGGTCCAGGTAAATCCCGTAGTAGCCCGGCGTCAGTGGCACCCGCTGCAGAGCGTAGTGAGCGGACTGCATGGGACCTGCGAGTATCTGTCTCGGTGAAACCGGTGTAGCCATACGCTGCGCTGGCCGTTCCGTCCGAATGATCACCAGCGGACGTTACCCCTTCGGAAGGTCAGCCCAGTCGACCTTCTCGAACTCCCGGCGCAGACCTCGCTCCATGAGTTCGCCGAGGACGCGGCCGTACACGCGATTCCACGGATGGTTGACAGGATCCTGCCCGGCGAACGGGTCGTACATCAGATAGTCCTCGATGCGCTCGAGCTCGACCGCGTCGCGCTCGCGGAGGGGGTATGCGGGGCCCTGCACACGCTGCTTAAGCGCCAACGGAAACAGGATCGACGCGAATGCCAGGTGGCCATTCTCGGACCAGAGGAAGCGCTCGCCACTGCGCCTTTGGCCGTGGGCAGCGCTGCCGCGCACGTCGCAGAATTCGCGTGCCCAGGCCTCCAGCGGCCGCGACGCCCTAGGGCGCGCCTCCCGCCAGCGCTGCTCCAGTGGGCCCTTCGGTGCGTCGCCGCCTTGGCGCTCGGGCATCACTGCTCGGAGTGCGTCGACGAACTCTTCAACCCGCTGCCCGATCCCAAAGAGGTACTCGAAGGCGCTCTTGGTCAGCACGATTTCCGTATGCGTCGGGACGTCCAGAGAATCGGTGTTGGCGCGGTTGAACTCCACGATGGCCTCGTAGGGCAGCGTTCCCGCCTCGTCGGCCTGCAGCATCGCGCCGAGGAAGGCGTGGTCCAAGTTCACGCGGGCGTGACC
>JBOHRZ010000341.1:0-3389 GCA_050732975.1 Gemmatimonadales bacterium | reverse complement strand
CCCGGCCAGGTAGCTCAGTTGGTAGAGCACGTGACTGAAAATCACGGTGTCGGCAGTTCGATTCTGCCCCTGGCCACTCCAACTCCATCCTCCCAACGCAGATGCCGGCATCCTCGATGCCGGCATAATGCGTTCAGGACCTGCGGCTGCGTCTAGCCGTTGTCCTTGACGACCTCGATCTTCAGGTGGTGATCGCTGTCCCACGACGCCTTCACGGTGTACTTGTGATCGGTCTCCAGCGTCGCCGACGAATTCGCCGACGCACTGTCCGGGCCCGGCACCGTCACCGTGAAGTTCGCCGCCGATGCCTGGACCGGCACATACTGACTGTAGCTCTTGGGATCCACGGCGCGGAACAGCGTGCTGTCGTTCATCGCCAGCGACGCCGGCTGGGAATCCAGCAGATTCGAGAGCCTGACCTGGGGCGGATCTGACCGCCGGAGGTGCGCCGGTGTCGCCGCGACGGTCGCGACGGTCAACAGACCGGCGAATGCAATTGCAGATGCGATACGCATGGTATTCCTCCTTCGTACGCGTGAAGGAGACGTTCGAGCTGGGTATGGGTGTACCAATGCCCGCCTGCGCTACGCACCGTGCGCCGTGAGCAACTCCGCTCCGATGGCCCGCATCGCCTCGACCGTGGCGTCGATGTCGGCCAGTGTGGTGCGATGCGAGCAGATCGACAGCCGCTGCGTCACCCGGCCGTGGATCCGTGTGGTCATCGCGAAGGCGATCTTCCTCCGCTGCAGCTCATCGGAAATCTTCTGGTTGAGCTGGTCGAGGAGTTCGTCATCGCCGCGCAGCGCCTCAGGCGCCCATCGGAACGAATAGATGTAGAGCAGCGGCGCCGGCTGCACCACTTCGAAGTCGGCCGACGCCGCCACCAGTTCGTGCAGTCGCGTCGCGCACGCGATCGTCTGGCGGAAAAACGTGCGGATCCCCGCGGCACCGTAGTATCTGAGTGTCATCCACACCTTGAACGCCCGCCAACTCCGCGACAACTGCGGGCCGTACTCGAAATAGTTCAGCCCGTCGTACTCGTTCTCTTCGGCAGGAAGCAGGTACGTGGCATGCATCGTGTACGCCGCGCGCAACGTCTCCGGGTCGCGTACCAGGAGACACCCGGCCTCGTACGGCACGCCCAGCCACTTGTGGGCGTCGAAGGACACCGAGTCGGCGCGGGCCATCGCGGCAAGTTGCGGCCGCAGCTCGGGGAGGATGCCGCCCAGCGCACCGCAGGCACCGTCGACATGCAGCCACAGTCCGCGTCGCGCCGCCACGTCGGCCAGTGCGTCGATGTCGTCGATCGCCCCCACGTTGATCGAGCCGACGTTGCCAAGGATGCAGAAGGGCCGCATTGCTGCGGCGACGTCGTCGTCGATCATCCGTTCCAGCGCCGTGACGTCCATGGTGAAGTCGTCGTGCGACGGAACCTGTCGCAGCGCGGCGCGCCCCAGGCCGAGAAGGTCGACCGCGCGCAGCAGCGAGACGTGGGTCTCGTGGTCGGCGAGGTAGATCGCCATCCGTCCGGCACCGCCGCGCTGCTGCAGGCCCTCGGTGGAGAGATCCCAGGTGGCCTTGGCGTGAAGCGCGGTGCGCAGGGCCGCCGCGTTGGCCATGGTTCCGCCGCTCACGAAGACGCCGCCACAGTCCGGTGCGTAGCCGATCAGTTCGGCCAGCCACCGGATGGTCCGCCGCTCGATCTCCGTCGCGGCCGGCGACGCGCGCCATCCGCCGCAATTGGGATTGAGCGCGCTCGCCATCGCATCGGCCAGCGCGCCGATCTGGGTGCCGGAGCCGTTGACGAAGCCGAACCACCGCGGCGATCCTTGCCGCGACGAATTGGGGATGATCTTCTCGCGCCAATCAGCAAGCAGCGCGGCAACCGGCTCGGCCGCTTCGGGGACCGGCGCGTCAAACAGCGCCGCGACAGCGCCCGGCTCGCAGGCGGGGAAGGCAGGCTCGTCCTCGATCGTGGCGTAGTATTCGGCGAGCAGGTCGATCACCTGCCGGCCCAGGGCGCGGAAGTCGGTTTCGGGCAGGTCGGGATGCAATCCGGGCACGGCGACTCCTGGTGAACGGTCTCGCGGCGAACATAACCGTGGCGCGGCCGATTCCGGCCACCGCCGCGTGGACATCGTGACCCGGTGTCTGGATCAGTAGATTTCCGCTTGATGCGCACACTCTCCAAGTCCGATTTCAAGCTGGCCAGCGATTGCGCCACCAAGCTCTACTACAAAGAGCTCGGCTACCCGCAGAAGGAAGACGACAATCCCTACCTCGCCATGCTCGCCGAAGGCGGCTACATGGTCGAGCAACTGGCCCGACTCCGCTATCCCGAAGGAATCGCGCTGACCTATGGCCGTGATCCCGTGGCCGACGCGCGCGCCACGCAGGAGGCGCTCCACGCGGAGCAGGTGACCCTGTTCGAGGCCACGATCCTCGTCGGTCGGAAGCTCGCCCGCGTCGACATCCTCAGGAAAGCCGGCAACCACTTCGACCTGATCGAGGTGAAGTCGAAATCGTTCGATCCGTCCGCCGGCGGTGACCAGGGACCGTTCCGACACAAGAAGGGAAGAGGCGACGCGGCCCCGATCCTGGCGGATTGGATAGCGTATATCGACGACGTCGCCTACCAGACCATGCTGCTGCGCGAAGTGTTTCCGGATGCCAGCATCACGCCCTGGCTGCTGCTGGTCGACAAGACGAGCCAGACCACCGTCGAGGCGTTGCCGCAGTTCTTCGACATCCGGCGCGACGTGGAAATCGACGGGCGCATCAAGGACCTCGACGTCCGTTACGCCGGTCCGCTTGACACGCCGGCCGCAGAAGAACTGCTCCGCCTGGTCAACGTGGAATCCGAAGTCGCCCAGCGTCTCCCCGAAGTAACGGCCGTCGCCGAGGGACTACTGGCGCTCTATACCGACGATGGCGTCGAGCGCGCGCCGTCGGAGCTCCGTTATGTCTGCTGCCGCAACTGCGAGTTCCGGGTCGCCCCGGGCGCAGAACCCAGTGGATTCGCCGAGTGCTGGGGCGCGCTGGGCGCGGTAAAGCCACACATCTTCGATCTGTACAAATTCGGTTCGACGAAACAGGGCGGCGAGGTGCTCGGCGATATCATGATCCGCGCCGGCAAGGTGTCGGCGTACGACGTCGAGCCGAAGGATCTCGTCACCGCCAAGGGCCAACCGACCGCCTTCTCGGTTCGCCAGCTGCAGCAGATCGAATGCACGCGAAACGATGAACCGTGGATCTCTCCCACACTGAACCATCTCCTGGCCGCCTGGGTCTATCCTCTGCACTTCATCGACTTCGAGACCTCGGCGCTCGCCTTGCCGTATCACGCCGGGATGCGGCCGTTCGAGATGATCGGATTTCAATGGAGCTGC
>JBOHRZ010000340.1:0-3390 GCA_050732975.1 Gemmatimonadales bacterium | reverse complement strand
GTGCTGATCTCGGTATAGAACTCCCGCGCCGCGCGCCCCTGCTCGCGGCTCCCCGACGACGATCCCTTCATCCCGCCGAACGGCGCATGAGGATCGACGCCGGTCGTGTCGCCGTTGACGCGCACCAGACCGACCTCGATCTGGCGCACGTAGGCCATTGCCGACCGCAGGTCGCCGGTAAACAGCGACGCCGAAAGCCCGAAGGGCGTGGCGTTCGCCGCGGCGATCGCTTCGTCCAGGCTTCCGACGGCCAGCACACCCAGCACCGGTCCGAAGAGTTCGGTCACCGCGAGCGGTTCGCCGGTGTCGTGCAGCCGGATCACCAGCGGCGCGAACCAGTTGCCTCGCCGATAGCGCTCCTCGGTCGGCAGGGTACCGCCGAAAATGGCCTCGGCTCGATGTTCGCCGAGGGTCCGCTCGATCCGCGCCTTCGATTCCGGCGTGATCAGCGGCCCGATCGCGCTCGACGCATCGTCGACCGGTCCGAGCTTGAGCGCCGTGATCGCGACGCCGAGCCGCTCGATGAACCCGCGCTCCACGACGCGATCAACGATCACCCGCGACGTCGCCGTGCACTTCTGGCCGGCGTATCGCATCGCGCCCGCCGCGGTGAGCGCGGCGGCGCGGTCGAGATCGGCATCGCGCGCCACGATCACCGCATTCTTGCCGCCCATCTCGGCCTGGGCCCGGATGTTCCGCGCCGCGGCCGCCGCAGTCACCCGCGCACCGACCGCCTGCGACCCGGTGAACGACACCGCGCGGACCTGCCCGTCGGCGATCAACGCCGCACCGGTGGTGCCGTCGCCGTGCACCACGTTGAACACCCCCGCCGGAAGCTTCGCCGCCGCCGCCGTCTCGGCGAGGAGATGCGTCACGCGCGGCGAGTGTTCGGATGGCTTCAACACGACAGTGTTGCCGAACGCCATAGCCGGCGCCGCCTTCCAGAGCGGAATGGCCAGCGGAAAGTTCCAGGGTGTAATCAGACCGACGACACCAATCGGATCGCGCAATGTGAACTGCAGCGCGTCAGGCGCCTGCGCGGGTATGACCTCGCCGACGTCGCGCACTGCTTCGCCGGCGTAGTAGCGGCAGATCACCGCGGCGCGCGCGACTTCGCCCCGGGCTTCGGCAATCGGCTTGCCGACTTCGCGCGCCATGGCAGCCGCGATTTCGTCTGCGCGCGCCGCGATGGCATCGCCCCACCGGTAGAGCGCCTCGGCACGGGTCGGGCCGGTCTGGCGGCGCCACACGACAAGAGCCTCCGCGGCAGCCGACGTCGCGGCCGCCACGTCGGCGGCCGATCCGATCGGAGCGCGCGCCGTCACGTCGGAAGGATCCGACGGGTTGCGTCGCTCCCGGGTGTCGCTTCCCTGTGCGGCCCGGAACTCGCCGCCGATCAGCTGCGGGAGCAGGTCGGTGCTGCTCATCGATTACCCGGCTCGCGTGAAGACGAGCTTCTTGCTGACCTTGCGGCCGTTGGCCTCAAGCGTCTCCTTCACCTCGAGCGTCTTCGAATCCTTGCCCACCTTGAGCTCCCGCTTCACCGATCCCGCGCCGCCGACGCCGACCGTCACTTCGAGCACGTCATCCTTCCACTGGGCCTGACTCTCCATCAACGTGCCGTCCATCTGCGCCGCCTGCCGCTTGCGCCCGTCGGTCCGCCAGGTGCTGGTGCCGGAGGCGTCAATGATCGTGACCGCCGAGTCATTGACGCCGACCGCGATCTGGGTGCTCGGACGCATGAGGTCCATCAGGTATGCCAGGTGAGGATCGCGGGACTGCAATTGCATCCGCTGGCGCTCGTCCCGGGCCGCGGCGTCCGCGTTGGCCGCAGTGTCCGGGCTCGCTGTGCTGGCGGGTGGCAAGCCGCCCCCGCCGCCCCGGCGCCTGCCACCGCCCCCTCCGCCACCGCCACCCCCACCGCCCCCTCCAGCGCGCGCAGCGCCCAGATTCATCGGCGCGCGACCACCCAATCCGGCCAGAAGATTGCCGGCGACGGTGTCGCTCTGGGACTGATCGAAGGTCCACGTCGCCGCGAATGCCTTCTGCGTCGCGGCGTCCGGCTTGTCCTGGGCAGCGGCGGTTCCCGCCAAACCGGCCAGCAGCACGAAAGCGATGATGGGGCGAAGCATGGTGCTCTCCTTGGAACGCCGCGACTCAGGCGCGGACTGAGGAAAAATAACGACCGCGGGCGCCGATCTCGCCGGGCCGTATCTTTCGGCGATCTCCAAGGAGCATGCCGCCATGCCCCAAGGCTGGCGAATCGCCGCCATCAGCGGCCTCATCGCGATCGCGTCGCTGACCGGTTGCGAGCACAGCCACTCATTCGTGACGCCGGCCCTTCCGCCGGAGCGACTCGGGCCGTTCAACGCCGGCTCCGACGGGACGCTCACGTTCAACGTCGATCAGGACTACTGGCCGGAATGGACTGACGACGGTCGAGGGATTCTCTACGCCTTCGTCACGCTCGACGCGACGCTGGCACACCGGTGCATGGGAATCCTGCCCGCCGCGGGTGGAACCAGGCTCTGGCAGCTTTGCGACAACCGCACCACGCAAGGCGATTCGATGAGCAGCTTCAGCGGCTACGCGCTCGATCGCCACGGCCGGCTCCTCTATGCGCAGGCTGTGTCGCCGTCCGACGAGGGATTGATCGCGCTGCCGCACAGCACACTCTGGCTGGCTGATACGACGGCGCCGTTCGTGCGACAGTCACTGCTTGTCTTGCCGGTCACCGTAGGGCCGGTGGCGGTCACCTGGCTCACGGACATCACCTGGATCGATTCGACCCGGTTCCTGGCGCTGGGGCAGCAGCTCAACACCACGCACCTGTGCCCGCCCCCGCCGGGGACGGAACCATGCCCCGGCCGCTGGCTCGACCTGCGTGACTCGATCTTCGATGCGCACGGCATCGTGACGATCGGAACGATCGTGGGGTCGAGTGCCACGCTCGCGCCGGTCGAGGGCACCGACAGTGCGACGAGCTATTCGCTTGCCGACAATGGCGCAACCCTGGTGTTCACCCGTCGCGACGACCCCCGCCTCCTCTCGGTGCCGAGCGCCGGCGGCATCGCGCGGATGATCGGCACCGTGCTGGCCGACAACGGCGAACTGCTCGGGGTAGCGTGCCGGGCGACGGCGTGCGTCGTCGCCACGGCGCCAATCGCCACGACCTACGGCGGTGACAGCGATCCACTCGGCCGTCCCCAGAGCTGGGCGCATGTCCTCGGGCAGGATTTTCTCGACACCAGCACGCGTTCCGACCTGCGCGTCGTGTCACTCATCGACGGGTCGGTGCGGATCATTCGCACCGCGCCGACGATCATGGCCACACCGCACTTCTCGCCCGACGGCAACGCGCTCGTGGTGCAGTTCGGCTGCATCTGGGGC
>JBOHRZ010000339.1:0-3409 GCA_050732975.1 Gemmatimonadales bacterium | reverse complement strand
GAGAAGCAGGAGTACCGCGCCAACGATGGCGTAGAAGGGGGTGCGAGCGCTGCCGACCACGCGGTCGCGCAGCGAAGTCACCTGCAAACCCTGCGCGAGATCGGCCCAGCGCGGCCGTGGCCAGGCGGCGTCGGGTGTCTTCCCGATCCGCAGCAGTTCGCGATTGGCGCCCGCGATCGTGGCTCCGGGTGCCAAGCGCGCCACGATCTGGTAGTGATGCCCCCAGGCGCGGGTGGAGAAGTCGGCGTCGGCTCTCTCCTGCATCGGCGACCAGATTTCGGCCTTCGGCGCCAGCAGGCTGGCGAAAGTCGGCGACAGCACGCCGATCACCAGCCACGGCGCATTGCCACCGAGTTCGATCGACCGGCCGATGATGCCGCGATCGCTGCCGAAACGCCGATTCCACAGTGACGCACTCAGCACCACGACGTGCGGACCACCGGGACGATCATCGTCGGCGGTGAAGGTGCGGCCGAGCATCGGCGTCACGCCGAACGTCGCGAAGAAGTTGGCCGTGACCCGCTGGCCGTCAAGACGTTCCGGGTCGCCGTTGTCAGTGAGCGCCGGCTGCCAGCCATCCGCGGCGGCGACGGCATCGAACGAGCGGGCGCGGTCGCGTACTTCCTGGTAGCTGCCGAGGGTCGGCGGGCTCGCGTCGCCGGTGGCGTTACGATCCATCAGCGCGACGAGACGAGACGCGTGCGGGAAGGGCAGTGGTTCGAGCAGACTCGGCGCGACCGCGCTGAACACCGCGGTGCTGGCGCCGATGCCGATGGCGAGTGTCACGATCGCGGTGATGGTGAAGACCGGCGACCGGCGCAGCGAGCGCAGCGTGTAGCGGACGTCGCGCAGCGTGGTCTCGAGGCCGTGTTCCCATCCCGAGTCGCGGATTGTCTCGCGCACTGCGGTCACGTTGCCGACCTCACGATGCGCGGTGCGCCTTGCGTCGGCGTCGGTCACGCCGGCGGCGCGATGTTCGGCTTCGGTTTCGGCGGCGAAGTGCCGGATCTCGTCATCGATCTCGCGGTCGGCTGCCGCGGGGCGGAAGAGGGCGTGAAGCCCGCGGGATATCTGGCGCACGAGCGACACTCAGCTCTCCGCGGCGAGGAGCCGGGCAATCGCCCCGGCGCGTCGCTTCCATCCCGCGGTCTCGGCGGCGAGCTGCTTCCGCCCGGCGCGGGTGAGCGAGTAGTACCGGGCGCGCCGTTCGTTGGGGGAGACACGCCATTCGGCGTCGATCGCGCCGGCGCGTTCGAGGCGCTGCAGTGCCACGAGGAGCGAGCCGGGATTGACCTTGAAGACGCCGCGGGTGACCTGTTCGATCCGCCGGGCGATCCCGAAGCCGTGCAGCGGCGCCAGGCTCAGCGTCTTGAGGATCAGGAGGTCGAGGGTGCCCTGGATGACCGCGGTTTCGTCGTCCGCCATGCGCTGCTCCGTTGACGTGGCGCCGGGACGATACCGGCAGTCATGTTGACTGTCAAGATGTGATGGTCGGGGGCTGCCAGCGCCTCCGCGGATGTCGCAGTCAAGCGCGCGCAGGCACCACCGCGAATCCGGCGACCGCGAAGTGATGGTCGAGGGTCAATGCCTCGCTGATCCGACGAGCACGCATGACGCTGAACGAAACCGCATCGGTAAACGAGAACGGCTGGTCGGCGTACCGCTCCAGCCAATCGCGTACCGCTGCATGTTCGAGATCATGGATACTTGTGACAATGGCATTCGGTGGTCGACCGACTTCGCGGACAAACGCCAGCGCCACACGCTGCGTTGTCCGGCGTAGCAGCAGTACGTGCGTCTCAGCGATCACCAGGTTGGTGGTCACCAGCACTGTTCCCTTCTGCAGCCGGTCACGCAACGCTGACTCCACCGCGCGGTGCCCCGGAGTCGCGCGATCGGTGAGCGCAAACCACGCGCTGGTGTCGACGAACATTTCAGCGACCACGACCGCTCCGGCGCGGGCGTGCCCACGAGGCGATCTCGGTGTCGGCGAGAAAGCGGTCGTGCTCGCGCGCGACGTCATGAGTCGCCGGCGCCGATGCCGTTCCGGCGATGCCGATGATCCTGAGGGCCGGATGCCCGGCGGGATCGACCACCTGGTGTTCCAGCGCTTCGAGGCCGCGACGAAGCACATCGGACTTGGTCGCGCCGAGCTGTGCCGTGAGGCGGTCGAGCCGCTGCTGGTCGGCGAGGGCGAGGTATACCTGGACGGGTTCTGCCTCGCGGCGGGCGGGCCTGGGCTTGTCATGACCTCGTGTCATGAATCATGATACCGTGCCATGGCCGGTCGGGCAAGTGTGCGAAAACAAAGCGCCCGACGGTGGAACCGTCGGGCGTTTCGTGCATGGCGGTAATCCCACGCATCCTGTCAAGGTGAACGCATTGTAGCGGCTCGGCAGTTACGTGTCAACCCTCGTCGGCCATGCGGGTGGCGTCGGTGGACGGCATTGCGTTCGGCAAAGCGGTGTGCCGGCGGGGGGAATCGAACCCCCATGGTCTTGCGACCCGCACCTTGACAGGATGCTGCGTATACCTGTTCCGCCACGCCGGCACACCCGCGAGTAACGGTTCCATCGCAGCATCTCGGTGCGCGCGCGGGCGAAGATATGAGCGCCGCAGGTTGCGTCAATCGTCGCGCGCGTTATTCGGGTTGGTAAAGCGCGGAATCCGGTACCATCACGTCGTCAGAACACCCTCACCCATCGCGGGATCGCCGAGCCGAGAATCGCGCCGAGTCCGGCGAAGAGCGCGGCGCCGATCACCACCGGGACGTAGTTGGGGCCGTTGTCGCCCAGATCCCGCAGGGGATAGGCGATCATCGCGCCGGCGCCTGCGCCGAGTATCGCACCGAACATCGATTCGGTGTGCCGTGCGTCGAGGTGCCGGATGCCGGACAATGGCCGCGAGGTGCGCGGCAGGGAGTCGGCGGCGCAGCTGTTCCATGTCAGGGCGCAATACTCGACGCTGCTGCTGCCCGGCGTGAGCCATGTGGCGAGCCGCGCGGTGTACGCCGACGAATCGGTAACATGGATGCGGATGATCGTACCGGGATCGACGGTATCGCGCGGCACTTGTGCCGCCGCGGATGCGACCGAACCGAACATCAGTGCGGCGGCGAGCACGACGCATTGGATCGCACCGCGGGCATTGCATGAGGAGTACCGTGAGGCGGCGGCCATCGTGGCGCTCACTGGACGGGGAAGCGGAAACATATCGCGCGGGTGTACTGTAAGCCCGCGCAGCCAACGAGCCGCCGCCCGCAATCCTCCGCGAGCGACGGCTCATTGGTGCACGCCGGCCGTCATGCGGCCTCCGCGCTACCTCCTTCCTCACCGCTCGGCGCAGGCTCCGGTCCCCCGGCTCCGGGCTCCGGGCTCGGCTCCGGCACCACCGGGTCCTGATGCACGAA
>JBOHRZ010000338.1:0-3449 GCA_050732975.1 Gemmatimonadales bacterium | reverse complement strand
CAGCACGCCTTCCGGCCGCGCGCGTTCCGCTCGCTCCTCAACGCATCGCAGATCGCCGGAGGCCGTCCCGCCGCCGCCGTCGCGAGCGACGAGGACTACTGGTCGGAGATCCAGCGCGCGTTCGACACCGACCGTACCATGATCAACCTCAACAACGGCGGCGTCTGTCCCACACCGACGCACGTGCTCGAAGCGATGATCCACGACCTGCGGTTCAGCAACGAATCGCCCGCGGAGCACATGTGGGGCGTGCTCGAGCCCAGGATCGAGAGCGTGCGCCGCGACCTGGCGCGCGAGTTCGGATGCGATGTCGAAGAGATGGCCATCACCCGCAACGCGTCCGAAGCCAACGAGATCATGATCCTCGGTCTCGACCTCAAACGCGGCGACGAGGTCGTGGTCACCAACCAGAACTATGGCCGGATGCTGACCACCTGGGATCAACGGGTCCGGCGCGAAGGGATCGTCGTCAAGTCGATCTCGTTCAAGGTTCCGCCCCCGTCTGATGAGTACCTCGTCGAACAGTTCAAGGCGGCGATCACACCGCGGACCAAAGCGATTGAAGTCACCCACATCACCAACCTCACCGGGCAGATCATGCCGGTGCGGCAGATCATCGACTTCGCGCGGCCGATGGGAATCCAGGTCATCGTCGACGGGGCGCACGCCTTCGCGCACTTCCCCTTCACTCGCGATGAACTCAACGCCGACTACTACGGCACCTCGCTGCACAAGTGGCTGCTGGCGCCGATCGGGACCGGCTTCCTGTACGTCCGCAAGGAGAAGCAGAAGGATCTCTGGCCGCTGATGGCGGCGAGCGCGGCGCAGACCGACAACATCCGCAAGTACGAGGAGATCGGCACGCATCCCGCCGCGAATCACAACGCGATCTCGGCGGCGCTGGCATTCCATCGCGGCATCGGCATTGACCGCAAGGTGGCGCGGCTGCGGTATCTGCGCGACCGATGGGCGAAGCGGCTGCTGGCCGAGAACTCGCGGTTCTCGGTGCTCACGCCACTCGACAACCGCCAGTCGGGTGCGATCACGCTGGTGCACGTCGACGGGCTCGACAGCAGCAAACTGAGCGGCTGGCTGCACGATCAGCACCGGATCGTCAACGTGGCGATCAATCATCCGGAGTTCAACGGCATCCGGATCACGCCGAATGTTTATACCACGCTGGACGAGATCGACACCTTCGGCGACAAGATGCTGCTGGCGGTGAAGAACGGCATCGCGTAGGCATCACCGCCGCACGCTGGCGTTCTTCACCGGCGCCGGCCGCCTGGGGAATCAGCTCTTCGAAGCCGCCTTCCTCGACAGCGTGCTCCAGCCCGGCGACTGGCTCTTCACCACCGGCATGGGCGAACTGCTCACCGGCTTCACCTGGGATCGCCAGCACGTCGTCAATCGCGGCGTCGCCAACGGCGCATTGACCACGACGCGGAGAATTCGCCGGATCGCCGCGCGCGCGTTGCGGTACGGGATCCCCAGCAGCATCCAGCAGCCCGACGCCGAATATCACGTCGACGGCGAGAGCTATCACATGCCAGGGCCGATCATCCTGCGCACCCGCGGACGTGTGCCGCGGCTGCTCTACATCGGCGTCGGGTATTACCAGGATCCTCGCTGCGCCGCCGGTGCTTCGTTTCGCCTCAAGCCGGCGCATCTCGACGCCGGCCGCGCATTTCTCGCCGCACTGCCGCCGGGTCCGCGCGCATTCGTGCACGTACGTCGCGGCGACTACCGGAACTGGACCCCTTTCGGCCGTTCGCCGCTGCTCGGCTTCGACTATTTCCGGCAAGGGATCGCGCGTATCGAGCGCGCCGCGCCCGGCACGCAGTTCGTCCTGGTGAGCGATGACCTGGCCGAAGTGACGCCCGCGCTGGCGCATCCAGGGCTGCACGTCTTCGCCGGCGGAAGCGTCTACCAGGATTTCGGCGTGATGACGCTGTGCGACGGCGGCGTGATGTCGAATTCGACGTTGTCATGGTGGGGCGGCTTTTTCTGCCGGCGCACGCTGCCGGTGGTGTCACCCATCGGGTTCGTTGCCAGCGGACTCGACTTCGAATACCCCGAAGGGATCACCGCCGACTGGATGACGCCGATCCACGCCTCAGGGTAGCGTTGCCCGGTGGGCCAGGTACCAGTCGATCGCCGCGCGCAGGCCAGCAGCGAACGGCGTGGTCGCCTCGAACCCGAAAAAGTCGCGCGCCCGGGTGACGTCGAGGCAGCGCCGCGGCTGGCCATTCGGCTGCGACGTGTCCCACACGATGCGACCGTCATATCCTACCTGCCGGGCCACCATCGCGGCGAGGTCACGAATCGCGATTTCGCGCCCACTGCCGATGTTCACCGGCTCGGCCCCGTCGTATCGTTCGGTCGCGAGACAGATCGCCTCGGCGGCGTCTCCGGCGTACAGGAACTCCCGCGTCGGCGAGCCATCACCCCAGAGCACCACTTCGGCACGCCCTTGTTCCCGCGCATCCACGCACTTGCGGATCAGCGCCGGAATCACGTGGCTGGTGTCGAGATCGAAGTTGTCGCGCGGTCCGTACAGATTCACCGGCAGGAGGTAGATGCAGTTGAAGCCGTATTGCGCGCGGTACGCCTGCGCCTGGACCAGCATCATCTTCTTGGCGAGCCCGTACGGCGCGTTGGTCTCCTCGGGATACCCCGACCAGAGATCGGTTTCGCGGAACGGGATCGGCGCGTGCTTGGGATAGGCACAGATGGTGCCGATCGCAACGAACTTGGCGACGCCGGCCCGGCGGGAGAGCTCCATCAGCTGCGTCCCCAGCATGGCGTTGTCGTAGAAAAAGCGTCCCGGATAGGCGCGGTTGGCGCCGATGCCCCCGACTACGGCGGCGAGATGGATGATCACGTCGGGGCGCGAGACGTCGAGCAATCGGGCGATCCCGCCGGCCTCGCGCAAGTCGAATTCTGCGGATCGCGGGACCGTGATCGTGCGGCAACCCCGGGCCCGCAGCGCGTCCACGACGTACGAGCCGAGGAAGCCGGCGCCGCCGGTCACCACGATGGATGCGGCTGGGAGGTCCACGCCGCAATATCGCCGGGGGCGCGATGCCGCACCACACCGCCGGCATCCGCTGAGCCTGGCCGCCGCACTGTCCGTCTGCGCCCCCGGCTGTACCTTTGTAGAGCAGACTTCTCCTGCTGATTCCGGAACATTCGAGGGTACCAGGTGACTGACGCGCTGGACCGGCTCACCGCCGCGCTGTCCGACCGCTACATGATCGAGCGCGAGCTCGGTGCGGGCGGCATGGCGACCGTCTATCTCGCCAACGATATCAAGCACGAGCGCAAGGTCGCCATCAAGGTGCTGAAGCCGGAGCTGGCCGCCGTTCTTGGTGCCGACCGTTTCCTCAGCGAGATCCGCACCACCGCCAGCCTGAAGCACACGCACATCCTGCCGCTCTTAGATTCAG
>JBOHRZ010000337.1:0-3453 GCA_050732975.1 Gemmatimonadales bacterium | reverse complement strand
CCCGCGGCGGTCGTAGTGCGGCACCTTCCCGCGGCGGTCGTAGTGCTGCGCCGTCCCGCGGCGGTCGTAGTGCGGCACCTTCCCGGGGCGGCCGCACTGCTGCGCCGTCCCGCGGCGGTTCCCGTTCGGGCGGCGGTGGCGGTCACCGCGGCGGCGGCCACGGTCACTGAACTGGATCGTGAACCGCTCGCGAGAACGGGAGGCGGGGCAGTTGCTCCGCCTCCCGTTTCGCATTCGTCAACTCAGCCGTTCGTCGCCGCGATGATTTCGCCCGTCACGGTCGACGGCGGCAGCTTTCCGGTAAGCCGGAGCGAGACATTCCACAGCCGGGCGCCGATCACCGGGTCGTGCGAGATCAAGGCCGAGCTCGCCGGCCGACCGTTGCGGAAGTACTTGCCGGTCACGCCCTCGACTTCGGGCGACGTCGCGAGCTGGACAATCGTCCTGGCGCCTTCTTCGGGCGAGATCGCGACCCGCCTGGCGATCGGCCACATCCATCGCAGCCACCACCGGTCGTAGAGATCGTGCAGGATCCTGGTGTCGACGATGCCGGGATGGCACGAGTTCACCGTGATCCCGCTCCGCTCCAGCCGGTGAGCCAGGTCGTAGCCGAATATCACGTTCGCCAGCTTCGACCTGCTGTAGGCGTTTCGGCCGCTGTAGCCCTTGCTGCTGGTCCAGTCCTCCGGATTGCTGACCCGGTAATGGGCATCGGATGACACGATCACGACGCGGGACGGAGCACTGGCGGCGAGGAGGCCACCGAGTTCCTCGGCAAGGATGAATCCGGCGAGGTGATTCACAGCGAACGTCGCTTCGATGCCATCGGGCGTGAGCGTGCGGTGCGAGTAGTACGCGGCGGCGTTGCTGATGAACACGTCAAGCCGTTGCTGGCTGGCGCGAACTTCCTCCGCGAGTCGTCGCACCTGGTCCTGGACGGCGAGGTCTGCTACGAAGAGACGGACATCCGGATTGCCGGTGGCGGCTGCGATCTGCGCGCGCGCCGTTTCGCCCGTTTCCCGGTTACGGCACGCCATCAGCACCGTCGCACCCTGGCCCGCCAGTGCCGTGGTTACGGCGCGTCCGATGCCCCGGTTCGCTCCGGTGATCAGACAGACCTTGCCCGCCATGCCGCCTCCATTCCGCGCTGAATGTCGCGGCACAATATAATTTCGGCCGATGCGACCTACGCGCGATCATCTCCTGCCGCCCGATATTGCGGCCTTCCGCCACGCCAGCCATCCGCGCGGCCGGGTCGTCGTGATCGCGCCGACGCGTGCGGCGTGCGAGACGATCGAACTCGCCTTGCATACTCACGTCGACACCCTTCTCGAACGGCGTCACGGCCACACCCTGCGCCTCTGGGCGCGCGACCGCAAGGCCTTCGGCATCGTCGCCGGCACCGGCACCGGCAAGACGCTCGGCATCCGCATCATCGCCGAAGAGCTGCTGCGACAACCGCTAGCGGCAGGCGTCGTCAACCGCGAGCGCGAAGCGACCCCTGACACGCCGTCGTGGAACGTGATCGTCGTCACGACCGGCATTGCCCGGCGCTGGCTTGCCGATGGACTGCTCAGCGGCACGGACACGATTATCGTCGACGAGATTCATCAGACGTCCGCCGAACTCGAGCTCTGCCTCGCCCTCGGCAAGCGCATCGGCGCGCGATTCATCTGGCTGTCCGCGACGGTCGATCCTGCCATCTATCGCGCCTACCTCGACAGCGACGAGGTGCTGGAGACCAGCGCGTTCGATCCCGCGCTCAAGGCCAGAGTCTCGGTTGTGCCGGACAGCGCGGAACGATTTCTCGACGATCGCACCGTCCGTCGCTATATCGCCGGGCGTCGCGGCGTGGCTGTCTTCCTCCCGACGCGTGCGGAGGTCGAGCGCCTGGGAGCGGACCTCGGCGCCCGCTTCCCTCGTCTCGCCAGCGCCTTTTATCACGGCGGAGAGCCGATCCGCGTTCTACGGCCCTTTCTGCAGGGCGAGGTGGGCAAGCCGTATGTCCTCGCGATGACCGCTGCCGGACAATCGGCGCTCAACCTTCCCGGGCTCGACACCGTGGTGATCGAGGATGCCCGCTTCGGCAACGTCGTCGAAGGCGGTCGCAACGTGCTCCGGCGCCTTCACCTGGGCCCCAACGAAATTCTCCAGATGGCGGGCCGGGTTCATGGGCGCGTGGCCGGCGGCGAAGTCGTGATCCTCTCCGACCGGGATCTCGACTTCGAGGCGCTGCGTCCGGGGCCGCCCGAATTCCAGCTGGCCGGCGATGCCGAACGCGTGGCGCTTACCTGCGCGGAACTGGGCGTCGACGCCTCCGAACTTGATCTTCCCGCGCCGCTCGACCGGCGGGCCTACCGCCGTGCGGTCGAGTTGCTGACGCGGCGCGGCCTGGTCGAAGCCGGCCGGCTCACCAGCTATGGACGCCTGGTTGAAGCGCTGCCGGTCGAGCGCCCATGGGCGGAGCTTCTGGTTCATGCCGCGTCGGAGGAGCTGCCGCTCGTCGCCGGTGCCTGCGGCGTGGAGTCGCTGTATCGCATGACCCGCGAGGAACGCGACCTTCACGGGGTCCTCGTCGCCGGCAGCGATCATCTGACCGCGTACAATCTTCTCGCCGAAGCGATTCGCGAGTGCGGGGCGATCGGCGAAGTGCATGGCCTGCGCCGGCACGTGTTCGACGAGCGTGACATCAGCGCCTGGGCTGAACGCCGTGGCGTTCTGGTGAAGGCGATCGAGGACGGAGCGCTCGCGGTGGCATCGATCTACCGGGCGCTCGACGAGCCGCTCCCCGCGGCGCTTCCCACCGCGGACCCACACTTGCGCGGCCGTTTCCTCGATCTGCTCGCGCGGATCGAACCCTTCGACCTGGTGCTTGATGGTGAGACGGCAGACGGCCGTCCGGTGCGGGTGGCCAAGTCATCGGTTGCGGGGAGCTGGGGCGCGACCGCCGGACCGGTGCGGTATTTCGCCGACCGCTTCGGAGCGATCCGAGCGACAATCGAGGGAACCACCATTCCGCGCCAATTGCTCAAGCGATACGCGGTACGCGGTCCCACCACCGTGGTGCTGGCGCGCGACCGGCATCGGCAGGGTCTGGCGGTGTCACAGCCCCTCGAATACTTCGGTTTCCAGCTGGAGCAGAACCTCGAACGCATCCGCGGGCCGATCCCGGAGCAGTATGTGGCCACGGCGCGAACGCTACTCGCCAACGCGATCATGGCCCATGAAGTTGACCATCCGTCGCGGCCCGGCCTGGACCGCACCATCGCGCAGCTTGACGAATACTGGCGCCGGTCGGGCGGGAAGTTTTCCGACGCCGAACCGGCGGCTGTCGTCTCGATGATCCGCCACCAGCTCGAGGCGATCGGATCGTGGGAGGATTTTCAGCGGCAGCCGCTCGGCATTGACGTGGGCGCGGTCGTGCCCGCGGACGTCCGTGCGAGCCTCGACGCG
>JBOHRZ010000336.1:0-3487 GCA_050732975.1 Gemmatimonadales bacterium | reverse complement strand
CCCTCTTTCCCTCTTTTTCTCCTTCTCTCCTTCTCTCCTTTACGGCATCCGGATGCCGTACTGCCGCAGTACGGCGACCACTGAATCGATCGGGATCGCCTCGACAGTCCGGCCCCGGCTGGTCACGCTGGTTGCCCGGAAAAGCGAATTGTAGATCGCTTCCTCGGTGGCTTCGATCGTCGCTTCGAATACCGGCGACACCGCATCGTCGTTGAGGTTCTTCAGCTCGCGCATCGCCGGGGGACGCCGGCGTACGTCCGGCGAGGTCGAGAACGCCAGGGCGTAGTCGCCCGAGCCGTTCGATCCGTCCGCGCCGGTACGGGCGAGCCCCATGATGCCGCGAGCTGCCACCCGTTCGAGCTGGCGATCCGAGAGCGGCGCATCGGTGGCAATGACGATGACACAGGAGCCATCGCCCCGTTCGCGCAGCAAGGCATTGCGATAGGAATAGCGCCCCAGCGCCTTGCCGACCGGCGCACCCATCACCTGCAAGACTCCTCCGAAGTTGGTCTGCACCAGCACACCGATCGTGTACCCGCCGAGCGAGGCCGGCAAGTGGCGCGACGAGGTGCCGATGCCGCCCTTCCAGCCGAACGCGATCGTGCCGGTCCCGGCGCCGACAGTTCCTTCGGCGACTTCGCCCTCGCGGGCCGACTCCAGCGCGGCGACAACGTCTTCCGGCCGGATTGGCCGCGAGCGGATCGCGTTGAGGGTGCCGTCATTGGTCTCGGCGACGACCGGATTGATCGACCGGACCGATTGCATGCCGGGAAGCGCCAACTGCCAGGCGACCATCGCATCGGCCGCCTTCCAGACGCAGAGCGTGCAGGTCAGGAGGATCGGCGTCTCGAGTTCGCCGAGCTCGTCGAGCTGCGTGGCGCCGATCAGCTTTCCGAATCCGTTGCCGACGTGCAGCGCGGCGGGGACCCGCTCATGGAAGAGGTCGCCACCGTGCGGCAGGATCGCAGTGACGCCGGTGTGGACCGAGTCGCCCTCGATCACGGTGGTCTGGCCCACCCGGACGCCGGCGACGTCGGTGATGGCGTTGAGCGGGCCGGGGGCGAAGACGCCGGGCGCGACGCCGAGATCGCGAGCCCGGGGGCGGGCCTGCGAGGATGCAATCGTGGGAATCAGCATGATGGCCAGCAGCAGCCTGGTCATTGCACGGCGCTGGGTCCCGCGCCGGCGACGACGCCCAACCCCACCAGAAGCATGACCGACAGCGGGATCAGCGGCGAATCGAGGTTCATCGCCGCCAGCGGCGCCGCCAGCGCGAAGGCGCAGAGGGCGCCGATCGATCCGCCGCGGCGACGGTCGCTGTTGAGCCAGCCAAGCGTCGCGAGCACCCGGATCGCCGCAAGGATCGCGAGGGTCCCCAGGGCGATTCCGCCAAGGAAGAGCGCCCGCCGCCCGAACGGTCGTCCCAGGGCCCACCCCAGCGCCGCGCCGGCGTCGACGAAGAGCCAGGCCAGAACCACGGTGCGTAGAATGCGCATCCGCCGGCCGCCCGCCTTACTGAATGACCAGGTCTTTGACCATCCCGTGCGCCGCGTGCGGCTGCCCGTCGGTGGCATCCGGCACGAAGCACACGAAGGCGTAGTGGCCCGGCGTGAAATCGATCGTAGCGTAGTTGACCTGGCCGGCCTGCAGGATCGGGATGCCTCCGATCCATTCTGCGGCCGCCGGGAACCCGGACGGCTTCGCCGCCCAGGCCAGCACGTCATTGAGCGTTGCACCCTGCTTGAGGCGGATGACCACCCACTCGTGTGGCTGACCGGGAAGAGTCGAAACCTTGAAGACGTGATGGCCGGCGGTGATTGGCTTCGAGAAATCCCACTGGTAATCGTGCATCGTGACGTCGATGTCGGCCGCGGGCGCCGGTGCAACCGGGCCGCTCGCCGGCGTGACGGTCATCGGCGCGAGCATCCCCCTGGCGACGTGCGGCACTCCCGTGGAATCCGGAATGAGGCAATACCAGACGTAGCTGCCCGGTTCCAGCCCCAGGGTGGTGACGCTGTTGTTCTGCAGGCCACCCATCCAGACGATCCACGGCGGCGGCGGACCGCCCTTCTGCATGAGCGCGGCGGTGAAGTCGGCGGCCGTCTTCCCGGAATCGAGCCGCACCAGCGCGGCCTGGTGCAATTGCGCGCCGGTGTTGTGGGCGGTGAACGTCACCATGCCGGCAGGAATCGCTGCCGGGGCCGAGATGCTGTAATCGGCCATCGTAACGTCAACATTTGCGGGCTTTGCGCTTGGCGAGCCGCAGGCGGCCAGCAGAATTGCGGCCGTGGCGGCGGATGCCCAGCGAATTACGTCGGCATGACGCATGAGTATCCTCCATCGAGTCGGGCGGGACTCGAAGAGAATAGCGCCGGATGGCGCTACGTCAAAGCGTCGGGACGGAAATCGTCTCGCCCGCCGCACCCAGCGCCACGAGAGGCGCACCGACCGCCCCGCCGATCCACATCCACAATGGATGCGGCAGCTCGCTGAGCCGCACGATCACACCCACAGTCAGCAGCACGGTGAACGCCAGCACGGTCCACCGCGCCCGGCCGAGCCTGGACGCCACCCGGCTGCCGGCGTAGGCAGCCACCAGCCAGCCGCAGAGTATCAGGGCCAACGATGCGAAGGGAAATTCGCCCCGCTCCAGCGCTCGCTTGACGTCCCCGGCGTTCGTCGCGTTGATGCCGGGTGGCATGGTGACCTGTGCCGCGAGCTCGTTGAGGAGATAGACAATCAGGAATGCTGCGCCGCAGGCGGCCATGACCGCCAGGATCCGACGAAACGTGATCGACATTGAACGCCTCCTGCCCGTTTCGAGAAGTTCGGGGGGGAGACCCGCCCATGGACCGTTATTACGACGGAACGGCGTGGCGCCGGTTAATCGATCGCGCGCACGACCCCGCCGCATAAGTATCGGCCCATGGTCTCCCGCTCCCGAACGCCGCATGTTGCGGCGCCGGTCTCACTAGCGAGGAATATGGAAGATCCGCCCCCACCGGGTGGCCGTGAAGAAGGGTAATGGCCGGTAGCTGTGCGCATCCCAACTGTAGTAGATGATGATCGGCGTGCCGCGCACATTGGTCCGCGGAGTGAATCCCCAGTACCTCGCATCGCGGGACTCGTCGCGGTTGTCGCCCATCATCCACAGCGAGTCCCTGGGCACCACGATCGGCCCCCAGTCGTGCACGTCGGGGAGATAGTGCGCCGGATCTGGGCCGATGTAATGCGGCAACTGGAGCGCACGCATCTGGAGCTGGGTTGTGGTATCGCCGATCGCGGCGAGACTGAAATCCGGTTCCGTCGACTGCGCGTAGGGCTCTTCGAGCGCCTTGCCGTTGCGGTACAGCACGCCGCTGGTCATGCGGAGGGTATCGCCCGGGAGCCCGATCAGCCGCTTGACGAGGATCGAATCCTCGATCGGCGACATGAACACCACGATGTCGCCGTGGCGCGGCTCCCGAATCGCCGGAAGGTGGGCGTT
>JBOHRZ010000335.1:0-3505 GCA_050732975.1 Gemmatimonadales bacterium | reverse complement strand
ACATCACGAGATCGACGTTGACCCCACCGTACTCGTTGCCGCGATCCACGATGCAGGATGCGCTTCAGGTGTCGCCCTGGCTCCTGGTACTGGCATTGAAGCCATCTATCGTCTACTTCCGAGCCTTGAAGCCATCGTAGTGATGACAAGTTCTCCGGGTACGAGCGCCTATCAGGAGGCTACGATTTCCAAGATGACGGAACTGGCAGCGATGAGACGACAAAAAGGGCTAAACTTCGTGCTCATCGCGGATGGCGGGATCACAAGTGACAACGCCGGAGCGATCTGGGCTGCCGGGGCCGACCAACTGGCAGCGGCCTCCGCGGTGTTTCGGCACCCTGGCGGCGTCAGTGCTGGTGTTCAGGCGCTGGAGGCGGGGATGGATGGCCGTTAAGCGCGATATATCTCTGCACGCAGCCGGGCACGAGCTCATGTGCGCAGCAGTCTTGTTTGATCTCGACGGTGTCTTGGTGGCGTCGCAGCCACTGATCGAACGTCAGCTGCGCTCGTGGGCGGAGTCACAAGAGCTGGATGCCGGAACTGTGGTTAGTCTTTCTCACGGCCGGACGGACGTCGAGCTTATACGCGAAGTTGCACCGCATCTTGATGCTGAGAAAGAAGCGAGGTTCATGGCCGCGCGCGAGGCCCAAGACACCGACGGGTTGAGGCCGTGCCGTGGGGCGGCGGAGATTCTCGCCTTGCTCCCGGCACGGAGCTGGGGCATCGTCACTTCCGCGCACTCTTCGGTTGCCCGCGCTCGCTTGGGAGCAGCGGGGTTGCCGGAACCAAAGGTCCTCGTCACTGCAGAATGCGTTCGCCGCGGCAAGCCTGCCCCTGACGGCTATCTGCTGGGAGCTCGTTTGCTCGGAGTGGATCCAGAATACTGTGTCGTAATCGAGGATGCCCCGGCAGGGGTTTCAGCAGGACGAGCGGCGGGTGCGCAGGTCCTCGGTATCGATCCGGCGAACAGTCAAGACCTTGGGGCGGATCTCGTGGTCGCAGAGCTGGCAGCGGTAAAGATCGGTTCATATTCGGGGCGTCCGTCATGACACGCAGTGCCGATAACTCGTCAGTTTCACAGAGCGTCGCCACCGTCGTCGGCGGGGGACCTGCCGGCGTTGCCGCTACGAAGGAGTTGGTTAGAAGGCGAGTGGATGTGGTGTGCTTCGAGGCGTCTGATGATCTCGCCCCTCACTGGAGGTTGTCTGCGCCAGGGACGTCGTCACCAGTATACGAGAGTCTGCGGCTCAACAACTCTCGGGGACGAATGCGATTTCGTGAGTCGGCGATGCCGACGTCGACTGGAACGTATCCGTCATACATCCAGTTTCGTCAGTACCTTCGAGAGATCGTGCGGAGATCGAAACTAGAGGAAAGTTTTCGGTACTCGATGCGTGTGGATAAAATCAGCCAGATCCAGGGGAGGTGGATACTTGAAGTAGGAAACGGTGGCCGTCATGTCACCGACCACTTGGTCGTCGCCACGGGGTTGAACTGGAAAGCGATTATGCCGTACCTGCTCGATCAGTTCGATGGCGATCGTATCCACTCAAGCGCGTACCGCTCGCCAGACCGCTTTGCGGGACGGCGGGTAATGGTGCTCGGCTGCGGTAACTCGGGAGCAGAGATTGCTTCGGAGTTGGCTTTCACCGCCCGTAAGACGATCGTCGCGGTCCCCAAGGGATTTCATATCGTTCCGCGTCGAGTCCTTGGCGTGCCTTCAGATAGACTCGACGGACCACTGCTTGCGCGGCTCCCGTATCGACTCCGGGACGGGATGCACACGCTAGCAGTGTTGCCCACGAGAATCAGAGCTGCCCGTGCAGGGATTCCTAAGCCACGGCTCACGTTCCTTCGCGGCCCCTGGGTGATCTCGTCAGAAATTCTCAGGAACTTAGAGAACGGCTCTGTTGTCAGAATGCCTTGGCCGGTCCGCTTCGACGGTGGTCGTGCTATTTTTGAGGGCGGTCAAGAGCTGGAGATCGACGCAGTCGTCGCTGCCACCGGATACGAGCCGGGTTTCCCGGAAATGCCGGTGGAACCTGCCATAACTCGACATGCGAATGAGTGTTATCACAAGATGATCGACCCGCGCTTACCCAATGTCTACTTTATTGGCTTTGTACTGCCACTTGGGGCGTTACTGCCCACCGTTGAAATCCAGTCGGAATGGACGGCGGCGGTCGTCAGCGGTGACGTGGCCGTGCCTGCCGTAGGTGATATGGAAGAGAGCGTGAAGCAAGAATGCACGGAAGATCGCAGACGGTTTGCCGGACGTAACGGCGCGACCATCACGGTCGACCCCTATCCGTACAAACGACGTCTTCGACGGGAGATCAACGGAATATGAACTCACCGATCGGTGACACTCACGTCTTGGTCACATCGGGAGCGCGCTGGAATGCTGCCGCCCTGGGCTTCGGGCCGTCCTACCTCTCGTCTCCGGCTGTCGACGCGTTCGGAACCGGCGCCCCCGATACCCGGATTCAGTGGCGTCGAGATTCCGCACCATCGAAGATACGGACAAATTAGTACCTAATCGAACTGCGTAGGCGCAGAGGCATGACGTACATGAGTGAGCACCATATCAATTAGAGCTGGCGTCGTCCGCGACAGCGAGAGAGTGACGGCCGGTATCTCAGACGGATGGAAATAGTGCGCTCCGTCTGTTTCGAGCTCATCGACTCGGTCCGCAAGCTTGGACTCTGGTACGCACAGGAAAATAGCCTTGTATATGTGGTCAGCATGAGGAGGGTGACCGTGTCGATCTCGATCCAAGAAAGCGATCAGCTTGGTAGGGCGTACCCTGATCTCGGCTTCTTCCAAAACTTCTCGTGCAACGGCCTCCCCTGGTGACTCTCACGGGTCTGCCCAGCCACCCGGTAGGGTCCAACCGCCATCGCTACGCTCTCGTACAAGAAGGAGGCGCTGTTCGTCCATCACAGCGCCTCGAACATCGATCTTGGGAGTTTGGTGGCCTGTGTCTCGCTCGAACAGTCCAGCTAACTCTTGGCCTGTGGAATACGTGTGATGTGCGCCTATCTCCGCAGCGAGAAGGCGCAGACGTTTGTATCGATCCAGATCGTAAGGATCCGTGGTATAGGTTAGCCCTTCTTGGGCAAGTGCTCTGAGCCGGCGGGTCCAAGCGAGCCAATGCGGCGTATCATCCGATTTCATTGCTATTCCGGGGCGCAGGAGCGATGTAGCAGTCCTTTTCCCCTATTCCCCTTTCATGGTTATGGAGCCACGACTTGGTCCGGCGTGCCGTCTGACTGGCCCGTAGGTAGCGACCCGCTTCTTGATGGCAAGCGTTCAGGCGCGGGAACAGGCTCCAGGTCGGTGATCACATTTGTCAACCCTATCCGGCCCGACGTAGATTGATCACCGGTCGCGGACGGGCCTGCGTTTCGCATCGAGGCCTTGCGCACGCAACGGTCACCACCGAACACCTCGAGGCGGCCGATCGCGCAAGTACCTCATGACGGGCATGTCGAACCGGCCGCGA
>JBOHRZ010000334.1:0-3508 GCA_050732975.1 Gemmatimonadales bacterium | reverse complement strand
GGTGTGATCCTGGGCGGTGCGGTGCAGGATTTCGTTATCCTGGTCGGATCGGTGCGCCGCGACGGCAAGTCGCTCGGCCAGATGGCGAAGGAAGAGATCGGGCCGTTCACCGGCATTCTCGCCATGATTGCGATCCTGGCGATCATGGTCATTCTCCTCGCGGTCCTGGCGTTGATCATCGTCAAGGCGCTGGCGGCATCGCCGTGGGGCGTCTTCACGTTGCTCTGCACGATTCCGATTGCACTGGCAATGGGCGTGTGGATGCGGGTCGTGCGGCCCGGCCGGACCCTGGAAGCCACCGCCGGCGGGATCGCGCTGCTCGCCGTGGCGCTGGTCGCGGGACGCTGGGTGGCCGAGTCGGCAACCTGGGCGCCGGTGTTCACATTGAGCGCGACGACGATCTCGTGGGGACTGATGGGATACGGGTTCGTCGCGTCGGTGCTGCCGGTATGGATGCTGCTGGCCCCGCGCGATTATCTGTCGACCTTCGTCAAGGTCGGCACGATCTTCGCGCTCGCGATCGGTATCGTGCTCACGCTGCCGGTGATGCACCTGCCGGCGGTGACCCGGTTCGTCGACGGCACCGGCCCGGTCTTCGCCGGTTCGCTCTTTCCCTTCTGCTTCATCACCATCGCGTGCGGCGCGGTTTCGGGGTTCCACGCACTGGTGTCGAGCGGCACCACACCGAAGATGCTCGACCGGGAGAGCGACGCGCGGGTGATCGGCTACGGCGCGATGCTGATGGAGTCGTTCGTGGCGGTGATGGCGATGTGTGCAGCGGCCATCCTCGATCCGGGTGTGTATTTCGCGATGAACGCCCCGCTGGCACTGCTCGGCGGCAACGCAGCCGGCGCGGTGACGGCCGTGCAGCATTGGGGATTCACACTGGCGCCGGGCCAGATGGACGCCGTGGCCAAAGCGATGGGCGAGACCACGCTGCTCGCGCGCACCGGCGGCGCGCCGACCCTCGCGGTGGGGATGGCGCAGATCTTTTCGGGAGTCTTCGGCCGGTCGCTGACCGCGATCTGGTACCACTTCGCGATCATGTTCGAGGCGCTGTTCATTCTCACCACGATCGACGCGGGCACCCGCGTCGGCCGGTTCATGATTCAGGAACTCGCCGCGCATGTCTGGCGTCCGCTGGGCCGCACCTCGTCGTATCCGAGCACCATCATCACGTCGGCGCTGATCGTCGCGGCGTGGGGGTGGTTCCTGCTGCAAGGCGTGGCCGATCCCCTCGGTGGCATCAATTCGCTCTGGCCGCTGTTCGGCATCAGCAATCAGTTGCTGGCCGTGGTGGCGCTCGCGGTCGGCACCACCCTGATCATCCGGCTGCAGCGCGCGCGATACGTCTGGGTGACGCTGGCGCCCCTGGCCTGGCTGCTGGCGGTCACCAGCACCGCGTCGTGGCAGAAGATCTTCAGCCCCGATCCCCACCTCGGCTTCCTGAGCCACGCGACGCAGACCGCGAGCGCCATGGCGTCCGGATCGGTGGCCGCCGCGCACGGCGCACGCCTGGTCATGAACGATCGTGTCGATGCCACCCTGTGCGCGCTGTTCCTGGTGATCACCTGGGCAGTAGTACTGTCGTCAGCGAAGGTGTGGTTGCAGGGCGTGCGGGCACCGGCGGTGGAGCCTGCAGTCGAGCCGGCGACATGACGACAAAGGAGAGCAGGAGAGAATGAGAGAAAGAGAGAAGGAGAGAAGGGTTCGGCGCTGGGCCAGCGTGCTGCGCCGCATCGCGGGGATGCCGGATTATCAGGCATACATCGCGCACCTGCGCGAGCACCATCCGGAATGCCCGATCCCGGATGAAAAGGAGTACTTCGCACTGTATCTGGAGGGCCGCTATCGCGCAGGCGGCTCGCGCTGCTGCTGAAAGGATTGGCCCATTCTCTCCTTCTCTCGTTCTCTCCTTCTCTCTTTCTGTTGTCAGTGCGACATCGCGTAGATCAGATAATTGACTCCGAGCTTGTATGCCTCGTTCGATTCCGGAATCGGCCGGGACCCGGTGCCGGAGAATTCCCAGTAATTGGACACGTCGGTATTGAAGTTGATCATCGCCAGCAGCCGCTTTGACGGGTCGTTGTCAACGTAGACACCCTGCAACACAGGCGCGCCGCGGTCGTAGTACTGATGGATGATTCCAAAATCGTTGATCTCATAGAAGCTGTGGAAGATCGGGTCCTTCGGCGTCAAGTCGACAATCCGCGCATCGGGCAGGATCCGCAGCAGGTTCGCCCTGAAGTTGCCATAGCCGCCGAGGGGGTTGGGGTTGCGGTATTCGTCGCGGAAATCGTCGAAGATCACGAAGCCGCCCTTGAGCAGATATTTCCGGAACGCGACCGCCTCCTTGTCGGTCAGCGTCCAGTACCCCGCCTCGGTCATGTAGCAGATCGGGTAGTTGAACAGTTCCGGATCATCCAGGTTGTAGACCACGCCGCGTTCGAGCCGCGGATGCACCGTGCTCAGCAGGTTGACGATCTGCATCAGGTTGCGCTCGGCAAGGTCGTAGCCGTGCGCCCACGAGGGGAGGCCGCGGTAGTAATAGCCGCCCTCGCCGGTAGTGTAGCTCAGGCGAGCAAACGTGAAGCGGCCATCGTACGGGATGTTCTGAACGAACGGATTCTGGACATAGTCCGGGTTGCGGCCGTAGCGCTGCGCCGATGCAGCGTGGAACGAGCCTGAAACCAGAACGAGCGACACGGCGACTGCGGTTAACCGGACCATGAACAAAGTCTGCATGAAGCGATGAAAGAGAGCAAGGAGAGCGACGAGAGCCTACTCCCGGTGCTCTCCTTGCTCTCCTCGCTCTCCTCGCTCTCCTCGCTCCTCACTCTCCAGCTACTTCAGGAACAGCAGCTCTCGATAGCTCGGCAGTGGCCAGAGTTCCGCGGCGACGCGGGTTTCCAGTTCGTCGACGGCGTCGCGCAGGGCGGCCATGGCCGGACGCACCCTGGAACGGAGATGGGCGGCGTACCGGATCGGATCGCTGTCGTCATGACCTGCGGCATGCTCGACCGCGTCGACCGCCTTGCGCAACGCCGAGATTCGTGCGATGAACTCTTCCAGCTCCTTCACCGCATCGTCGCAGTCGGCGCCGGCTCCCTCGGTGGCGGTCACCGCCTCCGCGAGCATCGTCTGGTGCATGATTGCCGCGGGAAGGATCAGGGTCCGCGCGATCGCCGTCATCATTTCGACTTCGATGCCGAGCTGTTTGACGTACTTCTCGACGGCGATGTGGTAGCGTGACTCCACCTCGGCGCGGGTGAGAACACCGTACTTCTTGAACAGGTCGACCGTCTTCTTCGACTTGAGCACCGGGAACGCGTCAACCGAATCGCGCAGATGCGGCAGACCGCGGCGGGCCGCTTCCTTGTGCCATTCCGGGGCGTAGCCGTCGCCGTCGAAGCAGACGCGTTTGTGTTCCTTGATGGTCTTCTTGATGACGCCGAGAACCGCCGTCTGGATTCTGGCCGGCGTGGGATTGGAACCGGCCGCGCGTTCC
>JBOHRZ010000333.1:0-3510 GCA_050732975.1 Gemmatimonadales bacterium | reverse complement strand
CCTTCGTTGCGTGCTATCGCCCCGATTGCGGTGGCGACGGCATGGAACATCGCAATTCCACATCGGTGACCGGAGGATCGTTCGGCGGCGACGGCACCCGCGGCTTCGCCACCGCGGCGCACGAGTACTTCCATTCCTGGAACGTGAAGCGGATCCGCCCGCAGGGAATCGAGCCGTTCGCCTATGATCGGGCCAACATGACCGACGGATTGTGGATCGCTGAAGGATTCACCCAGTACTACGGACCGCTGATGGAAGAGCGCGCCGGCGTCGTTCCGGCCGCCAACATCATCCGGACGGTGGGCGCCACCATCAACAACGTCGCCAATTCGCCGGGACGGCTCTACTTCGGTCCGATCGGCATGAGCCAGCAGGCTCCCTTCCGCGATGGCGCGGCGGCCGCGGATGCACCCAACCCCAACACCTTCATTTCGTACTACACCTACGGTGCGGCGATCGCGATCGCGCTCGACTTCTCGCTGCGTGAACGCGGCAAGTCGCTTGACGACTTCATGCGGACCATGTGGCTCGATTTCGGCAAACCCGAAATAGCCTACTCGATGCAGGACGCGCGGCACGCGCTGATCCAGACCTCCGGCGACTCGGCCTGGGCGACGGACTTCTGGCGGCGGTACGTCGAAGGCCACGATCTCCCGGATTACGAACCGCTGCTGGCCCGCGCCGGCATCCTGCTTCGCAAGTCGGCACCCGGTCAGGCGTGGATCGGCGGCTTCCTCGGCGCCGGAGGTGGACGAGGTGGGCGCGGCGGGCGCGGCGGCCGAGGGGGCGCCGCCAGTGCAACCGCCGCGGAATCGCCGGCGCGTGTCGCGTTCGCGCCGGCAGGTACGCCGCTCTACGATGCGGGACTCGACGTGGGGGACGTGATCGAAACCCTTGACGGCAAGCCGGTCGCCACGCCAGCCGACGTCGATCAGGCGGTAGCCGCTCACCATCCCGGTGATCACGTCCCGGTCACGTGGACCGGCGCCGCCGGCGAACGCAACGGCACCATTGTGGTCGCCGAGAACCCTGCACTGCAGGCCGTCCTGTTCGAAGACGCGGGACGGACGCCGACCGCGGAACAACTGGCATTCCGCAACCAGTGGCTGGCGTCGAAGGCGAAGTAGGCTGACGTGGGGCCGGGTCTCCATCTGATCGACGCCTTCGCCGACGGGCCCTTCACCGGTAACCCGGCCGGCGTGATGCTCCTCGATACCCCGCGTCCGGATCACTGGATGCAGCAGGTCGCGATGGAAATGAATCAGGCCGAGACGGCGTTTCTGTCGCCGCGGGCGGGCGGATTTTCGCTGCGGTGGTTCACGCCGGTCGCGGAGGTCGATCTCTGCGGACACGCCACGCTCGCCAGCGCGCATTTTCTCTGGGAAGGCGGGCACGCCGCTCCGGAACGCCCGCTGCGCTTCGACACCCGCAGCGGAGCGCTGTCGGCCAGGCGCGGAGCCGATGGCTCGATCACGGTGGACTTTCCGGCCATCGTTTCGCGGCCGGTCGATCCGCCGACGCAGCTCATCGATGCGCTTGGCGCCACGCCGGTCGCGGTCCTGCGGGGCGATTTTGACCTCGTCTGCGTCATGGCGGACGCGGCAACGGTCCGGAACCTCGCGCCGGATCCGGTCGCGATCGGCCGCTGGGATGTCCGCGGCGTGCTGGTCACCGCCCGAGGCGATGCCGAGCGGATTGATTTCATCTCACGATGCTTCTTCCCGGCGCTCGGCGTTCCGGAGGATCCGGTGACCGGATCGGCGCATTGCGCGCTGGCGCCCTATTGGCGGACGGTCCTGGGCAGCGATACACTGGTGGGATACCAGGCATCCCGGCGCGGAGGGACGGTGCGTTGTCAGGTCATCGGCGATCGAGTCGAGTTGACCGGTCGCGCGGTCACCACGCTGCGAGGCGCCCTGGAGGCGTGACGCTCACTCGTCGTGCTTGACGGGCTGCGGCAATCCAAGAAGCATCCGCCGTACCACGCTGAGAATTACGTTGTCCGGTCCCAGTTGCTCGGTCCGCCGCACCGACCGCCCATCCACCGTGACCCACAGTCGCGTGTGGCTGTGGCCGATATCACAATTGACGAGATAGAATTCGCGCGCCGGTTGATCCGGCCGCTCCTGCATCGAGATCGTGCGACCGACGTCGAAGTGCAGCCACTCCCATCCCCGTGGCTCGGTATCGACGACCACCGGGAGCAGGCTCTGGTATCCTTCCTGCAACGGCAGCGCCGACACCAGGAGATCCATGCCGAGCGCCGAATACGGCTCGACATCGAGCGTTTCGACCGAACGCTGCCGCGACCCGTGAGGCGGCTCGAAGATCCGCTCCACAACCCGATGGTTGTAGTGGGTGATGAAGGTGCCGCGGACCGTCCAGCGCCAGGTGGCCCAGGGACGGAGCGAACCGCGGTCAAGCAGCACCGAATCGCCGATCTGGTGGCCGCCGACGGTGAGATGCCGTACCTCCTGGACCAGAGTGCGGCCGTCAATATGCGCGATCGAGATTTCCTCGGTGCCCTCGGGCATCGTGGCGTTGTCGGTGCGCTGCGTGGTGAGCCAACCGACGGTAGGCTTGATCCGCCTGCCCTCGGGCATCGGCGGCGCCTCCATCGGGTCATATGGCAGCCGCCCGAGCAGGGTGCAGGCGGAACCGATCAGCGTCAGCGCGGAAATGGCGGGCAGGCGTGCCAGACGTCGCAGGAACGGGATGATGCCGGTAATCTCCGCAGGATGGAAGGGGGGCCGGGCATCCCGATTGCGACGCTCGACGTTCTCAGGTCGGGCACAAGAATAGCGGGCCTCGTCCGAATCCGGTACCAAAATTCCTAACGGCGGGTATCGCCATGCGTCTTTCGGTCATGTTGCAACGGATCGCCTTCGCCGTGTTGTGTTGCGCCGTCAGCCCCCCGCTGCAGGCTCAGCGGCCGATGTCCGCGCTGGATTCGGCGCGGCATGCCCTCGACCGGCTGGCCTATGGCGCCGCACCGGGCGAGATCGGCGCGATCGCCCGCGACGGTGTTCTCAAGTGGATTGATACCCAGCTTGGCTACGACGACGTCGGCGATCCCGGGCTCGAGGAGGTTGAACGCAGCTTCGATGTCCTCCACGTCTCGATTCATGACATGCAGCAGATGCTCCAGAACAATCAGGTCAAGGCGCTGCGAGCGCGGGCCGCGTCCGATTCGATACAGCGCCGGCAGCTTTTCGACCAGTTGCGCACGGCGCAGCGTAGCGACCGGCGCAGCCTGCAGGGACTGCTGGCCGAGTTGCAATCGGTCACCATGGTTCGCGCCGTGGAGTCGGAGCATCAACTCGATGAGATTCTCACCGACTTCTGGGCCAACCATTTCAACGTCTACCTGAACAAGGGTCAGGACCGGGCCTACTTCGCCGATTATCTCCAGCGGACCATCCGCGGTCACGCCCTGGGCAGCTTCGAATCGCTGCTGATCGCCACGGCCCGGAGTCCGGCGATGCTGTTCTATCTCGACCAGGCGGAAAG
>JBOHRZ010000332.1:0-3511 GCA_050732975.1 Gemmatimonadales bacterium | reverse complement strand
GCGCTGAGCAGTTCGATCAGATCGACCACCAGTGGTACCGGCGGCAGCTCCGGCGGCGGCGGCAGAAACCCGCGCCCGTGGCGTAGCGCGCGCCGCTCGGCAAGCCGGGCGAATTCAGCAGCGATCTCCTTGATCTGCTGGTATTCCAGCAGGCGGCGCACCAGTTCGGCGCGCGGGTCGGACCAGTCCTCGTCATCGCCGCCGCGCGGCAGGAGTAGCTGCACCTTGAGGCGGATCAGACGGCCGGCCATCTCCAGATAGTCGGCGGCCTGATTGAGGCCCAGCGCATGGATCGCCGTCAGGAACTGGTCGGCGATCCGGGCGATCGGAATGTCTGCGATGTCGATCCGCTCTTCGCGCACCAGGTGCAGCAGCAGATCGAGCGGCCCGGTAAAGCCGTCGAGGGCGACGACAAACCCCTGGCCCGCCTGGCCGCCTTCGGTCGATTCGATCGCTGCCGTCATCACTGAAAGATGTTCCACCCGTCGCCGACAGCGAAGGGGACGACGGCGTGGATCAGCGCCGACTCCAGAGCCCAGGCGGGCGCGAGAAGGGTGCTGAGGACCCGCTGGCCGATGAACAGCAGGATCAACAGCGGAATGAAGCCGAAGCGGTCGAGCGACCGGTATCGGGCTCCCACCGCCGCTGGCAGGAAGTGGTACAGGATCCTCGATCCGTCGAGCGGCGGAATCGGGATCAGGTTGAACACCGCGAGGATCAGGTTGAGGTGGATCCCCCAGAAGAGCATCCGCTGCGCCGTTTCGGCGGTCGACGTGCCGCTGCCACCGATCAGCCGCCAGATCTCCCCGACCGCCCCGAACAACAAGGTGCAGAGAAAGGCCAGGGCAAAATTGGTGGCGACGCCGGCGCTGGACACGATCAGGTCGCCCCGGCGGAAATTGCGAAAGTTGCGGGTGATCACCGGGACGGGCCGGGCGCCGCCGAAGGTGAACTGCCCGTGGCTGACGAACCAGAGAAACACCGGCATCGCGATCGTGTAGATCGGATCGATGTGCGGAATCGGGTTCAGCGTCAGCCGGCCCAACTTGTAAGCGGTGTCGTCCCCCTGGAGGTACGCCGCCCACCCGTGGGCGAATTCGTGCGCCACCAGCGCGAAGAGCAGCATTGGCAGGGCAAGCAGGAAGTCGTTGAGCACGTTCCGCTAAATTAGCCCTGCGGGCGAGGGTCTTGAAGCGATTCCGCCCATCGACTATTGTGCCGCGCCGACATTTTACCGTCACCGAGGATCCATGCCGCGTATCAAGTCCGCCAAGAAGCGCATGCGCCAGACCCGCTCGCGCACGACGCGCAATCGTGCCGCGCGGAGCGAATTGCGCACCGCGATCAAGCACGCCCGCAGCGCCACCGGCGCCGGCGCCGCCAAGGCGCTCACCGAAGCCCAGGCGGCCATCGACCGGGCCGGCCGCAAGAAGCTGATCCATCCCAACACCGCACGCCGGACCAAGAGCCGTCTCGCCAAGCTGGCCGCCAAGCATTAAAGTGCCGGCGGCGCCGAGCCGACCGAATCGCTTGGCGTGACCTTCACCACCCAGCCATAGCTCTCCTGGACTCCGCCCACGCCAAGGTGCCGGCTGCGGCTCACCGCCGCGATCGGCGCCCAGATCGCCCAGTTCCGCGTCATCCACAACCCCGACGCCAGCCGCGAAAACTGCATGTTCCCGCCTGAAGCGTCCTCCGGCATCCATCCCGGCAGATTCGTCAGCGTGAACGAAAACTGCAGCAGCGAGAGGTCGTGGGCATCGAGCAGCAACTGCCCGGCGACGTCGGTCCGGCGCGACTTGTGGGCCGGCGCGAACCGCACGGTGAGCGTGTCGTTGTTGCCCTTCTTCTTCGGCTTGTCGAGCGTGTAACAGTGGCTGTCGAGGAACCAATCCGCGAACAGCACCCGCGCGTCGGGTCCGTAATACTCGCGGGTGCCCTCGTCGCCGCTCACCAGCGTGCGGCTGAACCCCACCGCGCGCAGCGTATCGGGGTTGATGCTCGCCACCGGCCATGACGCCAGCGGCTGCACAACAGTATCGGCCACCACGTAGTTGAGCACCGAGCCGTACAGCGTCCGGGAATTGATCACCGCCACTTCGAACATGAGCTGATGCGTCTCGATCGTCTTTTCGATGATCTGTAGCGCGGTGTGCGCGCTTTCCAGCACCCGCCCGAAGAGATCGTCGCTGAGACTCTTCTTGCCGCAGTAACGGTTGCGCTCCAGCGCGATCAGGTCGGGCAGGCGGATGGCCGTGGCGACCAGCACGACATCAGTCGCGATCACCCCCTCCATGGGAACGTTGATCATCGTGTAGGGCTGCGGTTGGTATCCGATCGCTGCTACTCGGTACCGGTAGTGTCCGGGGGCCGGTACGATGACCTGCCAGGCGCCGCTCGGTGACGTGAGCACCGATTGCACCGGACGGTCGGCAGAGTCATGCACCTCGACCAGCGCGCCTTGCAGCGGCCGATGTCCGGTGCCGAACACCTGTCCGCGAACGAACTGGGCGTGCAACGGCGCGGGGAGCAGGAGCAACAGCAGGATGAACCGGGGTCCAGCGGGAGAGGACACTAGACCGCCGTCAACTCCGCGCCGCATTTTTCGCAGTACCATTCCAGCGGGCGGTTCATGGCGCCGCACTCGCTGCACCGGAGCGTCCGGCCCACCGGGACCATGGGAACCTCCGGCGTCGGGCCCGAGGCCACGATCTCCTGATCCATCAGGTCGCCGCCAGCGTGCGACGTTTCGGCTGCCGGCGGTACGACGGCCGGCGCCGGACGACCCGGGCGGATCCGCTCGCCGGGACGCACGAATCGTGGCGGCACATCGGCAGCGGGGATCCCGAGCTGCGGAGCGTGCTCGAACGTCGGCGGTCGGGGAGCCCCGCGCGTCCGGCCGGCGTCGGGAGCGGTACCACTCGGCCGGAAAGTGAGCGGCCCGAGTTCAGCGGGCGCGGCCGACTCCGCTTCGGGCTCATCGACCGAGCCGATCGCCGCGGCTTCGTCGAAGACCGCCAGCGCTTCCTCGGTCTCGGCATCCGGCGAGAGATCGGCGATGGCGACGGTCTCTTCTTCCACCGTCACCGTGATATCGTCGGGCGAACCCGCAACGGGCTGATCGTCACCGCCTCCGGGCACCGATTCCAGGTCGGCGGGCGCACGGTCCGCGAGCGCGTGCACCTCCTCGAGACGGTCAATGCCCTCGGTGATCGCGGCCGCAGAAACGTCGAGCGACTCGATCTCACCCGCGAAGCGGGAGCGTTCGTTTTCGTAATGGGTGTCGTCGTACTCGCCGACGGCGTGCCGCAGTTCGGCTTCGGCAAGGGCCTCGCGCGCGGTCGTGGCCCGAGCCACCAGCCCGTCGCGTTCGGTGCGGTCGTCGGCGAGGCGCTTGGCGACGACGTCGATGTGAGCCCGCAAGCCGGCGGTGACCTGGTCAAGGCGGCGCTGGTAGTCACCGCGAACTCTGGCCCGCACCGCATCGGGGACGGCCACGTCCGCCTGATCG
>JBOHRZ010000331.1:0-3521 GCA_050732975.1 Gemmatimonadales bacterium | reverse complement strand
GATCATGTCGGTGTAATAGCCGAGCCGCAATTTCGGATGCAGGCCGCCCACGATATGGAATTCGCGGGTCGGGCCGCCGATCGCCTGCGCCGCCTCGTGGTAAACCTCGTCGAGCGACCGGGTGTAGTTCCCTTCTTCGCGCGGCGTCCGGGCGAACGAACAGAAGACGCAGGTCTTCCGCAGGATGCAGACGTTGGTCGGATTGATATGCTGGTTCGCGGAGAAGAAGACTCGATCGCCGTTGCGGCGGCGATTGGCAAAGTCGGCGAGCGAACCGAGCCCGATCAGGTCGTTGGTGGCGTAGAGCGTTCTGGCGTCTGCAGCCTCGAGGCGGCGGCCTTCCGCCACCCGTTCCGCGATGGGTCGCAGCGCCGCGTCCCTGATGCGGCTGACCGGGATTTCGGACGGAACCGCGTCGGCCGGGTCTGGCATTGGTGCAATCTATCGAAGCGCGGGACCGGGGGGTACCGCGACCTCTGCCGCCAACGCTGGCCGATCGAACCGGCGCCGCGCATTATCCAGTGACTCATCATGCCTACGCCCTGGCTGGTTCCGCAGCCGCCGACACCCGGCGACCCCGTCGAGCTCGACTCCCGGGTGATGATGACGATCGGCGGCGGCACCGATGCGGTGATTCGGGTCGCCGGCGCGGGGATCGCCGAACGGCACGCCCGGCTGGAGGCGCACGACGGCGGATGGTGGCTCTCCGCCGACGGCGCGCCGGTCAAGATCAACGGCACCGCGGTCACCGCCTCGGTCCGCCTGCACGACCGCGACCAGATCCAGGTCGGTATCGCGACATTCGAATTTGTATCCGGCGAGAAACGCACCCGCCGGATGGCATCGGCCGCTGACATGGTGGCGCCGCCGCGAAAACGCCGCCACGGCCGCATCGCGCCGAAGGGACCGGGCTTCTCGCCGGCGGCGGCGGGTACCATCGTGATTGCCGCCTTGTTGATCGGCGCGGCCGCCGTCGTGGCCTGGTACGGATTCTTCCACGCCGGCAAATCAATCGTGTTGCTGAACGACCGCCAGGCCGCGGAACTCGATTCGTTGCTGGCTGTGGCGTACGACCACGTGGAGCGCGGCGGCACGCTGCTCGAGCTGGGCCTGGGCGACGGCGCCGCCAACGAGTTCGCGCGGGCGGTCAACACCCTCGCGCTGAGCGACCTGCGGAACAATCCGCAGGTGAAGCCGCGGATCGAAGCGTTGCAGGCGTCCGTCGCGAGCATCTACCGGGAAGAGAGTCTGGCGGTGCCCGGCAACTACGCCCACGCCACGTCGCCGCTCACGCCCGACCAGCTCAAGACGGCATCCCTGACCGTGGACCAGTTCGCCGCGCAATTCGCGCTGCTGTCCGCGGCGTTCCGCGACCATTTCGGCACCAGCATCGTGGTGACCGGCCGTGATCACGCCGAGCACGTCGCGCTTTATGGCAAGGGCGGTGCGCTCGATCTCAGCATCAAGGGACTGTCGCCGGCGGAGATTGCCTTCATCACCAATCAGGCGCACAACCGGCACATCCGCATCAAGGACTTCTCCCAGGATTCGGTGCTGCGGGATGAAGTCCAGGCGGCGATCAGGGCGGGAAAGTCGTTCGAGGCCGGCACCGGCCTGCACATCCACATCGATCGCTTCGCGAACCGGCGGGACAACTGGACATCGCTGCGCCAGCTCGACTCAGCCGAGCGACCGCTCCAGCTCGCCGAGAGTCGGCCGCAGCGCGGGGTCGTCGTCGAGGGCGGCGTCGAGCGCCGCTGACCGGGGAATGCCGATCGCCAGGAGCACCATCGCCGCCCCGTAGACATCTGCGGCCATCGTCGTGCGGTTCGCCGCGTGGTGACGCAGTTCGGGCGCCGACCACGGCGGCGTGCCGATGTCGTCTTCCTCCCATCCGGGCGGCAGCGCGCGCGGAGGATCGCCCCATGCCGCCAGACCGAAATCGGCGAGCCGGAGTTCGCCGCCGACAAAGAGGATGTTGGACGGCTTGACGTCGCGATGGATGACGCCGCGCGCGTGACATCCGGTCAGCGCGGCCAGCAGGTCCCGCGCGGTACGGCGGGCCTCTTCCGGCGCGGGCCGGCCGCGCTCGAGGCGATCGGCCAGCGAACCACCGTCGGCGTATTCCAGCGTCAGCACCGGGGGATCGCCGGAGGCATCCAGAAGACGGAGCACGCCAGGCACCCCGTCGAGACTCGCCAGCACGGCGCGCTCGTTGCGCAACCGCACGACGAGATCCTCGCGCTGAGCGTCGTCGGGGCGGAGTTGCTTGAACACGCACCGCTCCCCCGCGGCCGTGCGACCGACTGTGATGGCGAACGCGGCACCGGCTATCACACCAGGAGAAACTTGAACCGCGCCATGCCGGCGAGCGAAAACTCTGCGCCGTCCTCCAGAACGCGATGCTCGCCGCGCTCGAGGAGCTCGTCGTCCAGGTAGGTGCCATTGAGCGAGGAATCGATCAGGAAGAACTTCCCTTCCTTGCGGACGATGGCGCAGTGGTACCGGGAGATGAATCCCCCGGAATCGCTGAGCACCAGGTCGTTCTTTTCTTCGGGCCGGTCGGATTCGGCGGACCCGACGCGGAAGATCGGTCCGTTGATCGTGTAGATCTTACCCCGGCCGATCCCGTCGACGATCTCGAGGACCGCCTTCTGGTGTTCGGACCTGGCGCGTTGCGCCTCGACTTCGCGGTGATGCCGTACGGCAATCCGGCGTGATGCGATCGCGAGCCCGGCTGCCGCGACGAGAACCAGCCCCGCGATCCCGAGCAGCACGAGGCGCGCTCGGCGTGCCTGGTCCAGGCCGTCGATCCGATCACGAAACGCGATGGCGCGCTGATTGCCCGGCTGCATCGCAAGGATGGTATCGACGTTGCCGCGGGCCGAGCCGAGGTCCCGCGCCTGGATCGCTCGCTGCACTGCGATCAACCGCTGATTGACGGTCTCGGCGGCCCGCCGCAGGGAGTCGGCATTCATCGCGGCGTCGTAGTCGGCCAGCGCGGCACGATAGCGCGCATCGACGAGCGAATCGCCCATTCCTTCGACCTGCATGCGCTTCCAGCAATCGGTACGATCGCGGATCGACTGCACGGTATGTTCGGCCGACTGATCCATCTGGGTGCAGAAGCGGAGCAGCGCCGCCTTCTCCTGCGCCTGCTGCGTCCCGGCGGGCGCCGGCGGCTGCTGCGCCGCGAGTGCCGCCGGCGCCGCGGCGATCACCAGCGCAGACCACACCGCTCCGCACCGACGCCGCCAGCGGGCCATCACCGGTGCATCGCGGTCCGCCGCGCCGTCTGCTTGGTGATGTCTTCCGGACGTCGCGGCCGAGCTTCGGCCGGCGCGCCGGATGCGAGGCCGGTCAGGGTCGCCGCGGCCCGTGCGGATGATGCCCCGGGAGAGCCCTGCTGGCGCTGCCGGATCGACCACGTCACAGCGACCCACAACGTCGCCACGGTGAACAGCAGCAGCACGGCCACCGGCAGCCGCGTGTCCGGAGTCGCCCCGAAGAGAAGCGCCTCG
>JBOHRZ010000330.1:0-3540 GCA_050732975.1 Gemmatimonadales bacterium | reverse complement strand
CAATTCGCTCTCGACCAGCTCGGCCTGGATCGCGGCGCAGTTGACGTCGATGAACGCTTCCTTGGCGCGCAGCGACCCGTCGTGGATCGCTCGCGCCACCAGCTCCTTGCCGCAGCCGTTCTCGCCGTGGATCAGCACCCGCGCATTGGTGGGCGCCACCTGGGCCACGACGGCGCGGATCGCCTCCAGCGCGGGGCTGCTGCCCACCATCGCCGAGCTGGAGTCGGTGGCCCGCGCCAGGCCGGCGCGCAGCCGGACGTTCTCGCTCGCGAGGCGCCCGCGCTCCAGCGCGTTCTTGACGGTGACGAGCATGCGGTCGGTGTCGAGCGGTTTCTCCAGGAAATCAAACGCGCCCAGCTTGAGCGCCTGCACCGCGGTGCTGATGGTACTGTGTCCCGAAACCATGATCACCAGCGCGTCGGGATCGAGCTGCATCAACTGCGTCAGGGTGTCGATCCCATCGATGCCGCGCATCTTGACGTCGAGCAGGACGAGATCAAAACGCCGCTCGCGGTACGCCGCGAGTGCCTCGCCGCCCGACGACACCGCACCGACGCTGTACCCGGCGTAGCCGAGCACCTGCGTCAACACGTCGCGGATCGAGCGCTCGTCGTCGACCACCAGCAGCCGTCCCCTGGTCACGGCGCACCTCCGTGATAGATCGTCACACCCTCGGGCCGCACCCGGAATCCGCCCACCGCCGGCGGGAAGGTGACCGCGAGCCGGCCTTCGCCGCCGCCGCCGGTCAACTCGGCGACCGCCCGCGCCACCAACGACGCTGGCAGCGGCACGCCGCGCACCTTCACTTCGCGCCATTGCAACTCCCCCTCGCCGGCGCGCACCGGCGTCAGCGAGCCGCGCGCGGTCACCACCTCGAACGGCCGGTGCCCGGGAATCAGCTCGCGGACGTGCGGCGGAATCAGCGCGCTGTCGATTACTGTCCGGATCCGCACCTCGCGGTCGCCCAGCTCGATGGTCAGCGAATCGAACGAACTCCCCGGAAGGAAACTCACGCCGTGCGCCAGGAGCGACGCGAACTCGCCGGCCGACACGACCACCGAATCGAGCCCATGATTCCGCAGCGCGTCAAGCTTGAGCATCGCGGCAGCGAGACCATCGATCGACGGCCGGCCGGTCCGCAACGCGGCGATTCCCGGATGCAGGCGATTGTCGATCCAGCGCCCGAGGTCGTCGCGATACAGCCACGCCAACCCCAGCGCGATCAGCAGCAGGAAGCCCGCCACCAGGCGGCCCAGGCAGCGCATGCGTAAAACGTAACCCGGCCGTCACTTCTCTCCGCTGGTCGCCGCGATTAGCGTCCACCCATGGATGACGCCGGCGTGCGCATCAACGGGCGGCTCACGATTCCCCGCGGCGAACTCGAACTGCGCGCCTCACGCAGCGGCGGCCCCGGCGGCCAGCACGTCAACACCTCGTCGACCCGGATCGAACTGGTGTGGGACATCGCGTCGTCGCCATCGCTCGACGACAACCGCCGCGCCCGGCTCCTCGCCCGGCTCGCATCACGCCTTGACTCGTCGGGACGTCTCCGCATCGTTGCACAGGACGAACGAAGCCAGCTCCGCAACCGCGAGCTGGCGATCGCGCGATTCCGCGAGGTGGTCGCCCGGGCGCTCACCGTGGCGCGGAAGCGCCGGCCGACGCGTCCCACTCTTGCCTCGAAACATGCCCGCCGCCAATCGAAGGAACGGCGCAGCGACATCAAGCGCGAACGCCGCAGACCGCCGGAGGATTGACGATGCAATGGCGCCGGGTCGCGATCCTGTGCGCGACACTCGCGGGAGCCGGACACGCCGCCCCCTGCCGCGCCCAGTCGGCAAACATGATCCGCGACGGACTCTGGCGCGGCTGGCTGCAGGAGGCCGACCAGGACAGCATCCGCATCTCGATGCAGGTCCAGCACAGTGGCAGGCACATCCTGATGACATTGCAGGGACGCAGCGGCGTGACGTACGACATGGACGGCGCCCGGCTGAAGAACGACGTCCTCACCTACGACTGGCCCCTCGGCGTGGGCTCGTTTCTCTACTGCCGCATGACCCGCCGCGACGGCAAGTCGTTCGAAGGGACCTGCAACGACCGGAGTCCCGGCGAGACGGGCAAGCAACTGCGGGTGTGGATGATCATCGAGCCGCCGGATACAACGGCAGGAGAGAAGATAGAAGATAGAAGTGAAGACCCGACTGTCGGGATCATCACCGCAGTCGGGTCTTCACTTCTATCTTCTAACTTCTCTCTTCTATCCAGCTCTCCTACCCGCCTATTTCCGCGAACAGCGCCGGCTCCGTATTGGCGCGCCGGATCAGCTCCACGGCCTTGCGGATCGTCACGTCGCTCCCGAAGGTGTGCCGCACCGCCGTCGAATCGCCGTAGCTGAGGCGCAGCGTCTGCTGCGTGAGCAGTTCGTCGAGATACGACGCACCGCCCCGGAACACCGAGTCGCTGAGCATGATGCCGTTGGCGCTCATCCGCGTCCGCAGGTCGGACTCGATCCCGGGTGTCACCTTGAAGTCCGGCGTCACGTGGCCCTGGGCGCGTGCCACATCGAAGATCGCCGACCGAACCACCGCGGCCCGCGCGCCCACCGCGCGCACGAAGACCTGCTCCGGTCCGCTGAGAGTGTCAGGGTTCACCGTCACATCCGGAGTGATGCCGCCGCGGGCGATCAGCTTGCGCCCCGCATCGGAATGCATGATCACCGCGGTCGCGGTGTCGCCGGCTGCCCCTGAATCCTCCAGCACCAGCCGTCCATTGACCAGCTTCCGATCGCGATGAATCGACCGCCCGCTCGGCGTGTACCACTTCCCGGTCGTGAGCTTGAGCGCGAAGCCGCCCGGGAGGTTGTACACTCCCTGCACCAGTCCCTTGCCGAACGTGGTGGTGCCGACGATCATCGCGCGGTCGTGATCCTGCAGCGCGCCGGCTACGATCTCCGACGCCGACGCGGTGCCGCCGTCGACCAGTACTACCACAGGAGCGATCGCGTCGACCGGGTCCTGGGACGCGGTGTAGTACCGAGGCGGGACATTCCGTTCCCGCTGGGTGGCCACCGACTGGCCGCGCGGGAGGAAGACATTGGCCGCCAGGACCGCCTGATCGACATCTCCGCCGCCGTTGCCGCGGAGATCGACGATATAGCGCGTCGCACCGCGGTTCTTGAGCCCCTGCACCGCGGCGGCCAGCTCCCCGCCGGCCGTGGCGTTGAAGCGCTGCAACGGGATGTAGCCGATGTGATCGTCGAGCATCAGGGTGTAGGGCACCGCCGCGGCGTGGACCTTGGCGCGGATGAACTTCGTAGTGATCGGCGCCGGCATCCCGGCCCGCGCGAACGTCACCACCACCTGGGTCCCGATCTGCCCGGTGAGGTGGTCTGACACCTTCTGGGTCGACCAGCCGACAGCGGACACGCTGTCGATGGCGAGGATCAGGTCGCCGCGCTCGACGCCGCCCTTTTCGGCCGGCCCCTGCGGGAAGACGTCCGCGACCACCACCACCGAATCTTCCTGGTTGATCCCCATG
>JBOHRZ010000329.1:0-3542 GCA_050732975.1 Gemmatimonadales bacterium | reverse complement strand
TTCTTCCGTGCTGCGCACCGGAATCTGCTGCAGCTCCTGCTTGCTGGCGGTGATCGCCGAGTCGGACGAGGCAATCTGGGTGTCGAGATTCCTGAGCAGGACGGTCGCGTATTCCGGAATGGTGTGCAGCCGCAGATCGGAGATCTGGGACTGCAGCACTTTCACGCCGTGGTAATCGGGCGTGAACTTCTTGAGCGTATCGCGCAACATCGCTTCGGTATGCTGCAGATCGGTCAGCACGCCGAGCATGTCGTCGGAATGCTGCACCGTGGGGATGGCCCGGAACTGGTCGACCACCACGTCGCCCTTGGCCGCTGCGGCGACCGCGGCGTTGATCGCCCGGCGATCGTGGCGCAACTGGTCCGCCTGCTGGCGCTGGGCGACGAAGTCGGTGTACGCCGAGGGCGAGGTCTGCTGCAGTCCAGGCGCGACCGGCAAGGCGTCCTTCGGCAGCGAGATGGTGTTGACCCGGAATTTCTCCAGCGCCACCTCCGCGTCGCGCATCTTGGCCTGCTCGCGGGTGAGCTGGGTGTCGAGGATCGCCGTCATCTGGATCAGGTTCTGCCGCTTGAGTGACAGCGCCTGGCCGACGAACCGGTGCATGACGTCGTTGAGTGTCTGCGCGGTGGCGTCGCCGTCCTGACCGTCCAGCGTCAGCGTCATGAATCGCGGCGCCACCGAACCCCCGGCCACCATGTCGACCTTGAGCCGGCCGTTCAACTCGTCCGAAGCCTCGCGCGGCGTCACGACCTCGAAGGAGAACTTGTCGCCGTACCACTGCTGCCTGATCTGCGGCAGCCACCGGAATCCGAACCGGCGCCCGGCGCTGTCACCCACGGCACCGACATCGCGCGCACCGGTCTTGGTGTTGGTCAGTTCCCAGGTTCTGCCGTCCTTGCTGACCCGGAGCTCATAACTCCCCGGGACGAACGGCGCGGCGTTGCTGGGCGTGAAACCGTTGAACAACGAAGCATCGGGTCCGCTCGGCCCGGGAGGCGCTGGCGGCTCGCCGACCTTCTTCGGTCCATAGATGTAAAGCTGCCGCTCGATCGCCACCGAATCGAGCACCGTGTACTTGCGCAGCAGTTCCGTCCACTGCCCGGCCGAATAGATCGGCGCCGCCACGATCGCTCCTTCGCCTGACGGCGGCGGTGCGATTGCCAGATCGCCATGCACCACGAAACTCTGCGGCTTGAGCCGGCTGATCAGATACCCCGCCCCAAGGCCGGCCAGCGCGGTCAGCAGCACCAGCCACTTGAACCGCCGCAAGGCGGAGAGGTAGCGCACCAGCGGGTTGACCCGGGGACCACCGCCCGGCGACGTCCCGGCCGGCCCGACGGCCGTGCCCATGCCGGGTGTGCTCAGCAGACTGCCGGGAATCGGGGTCAGGTCGGTCGCCATATTGCTCGCGCTCTCGGGTGATGGCCCTCGGGCCAGTGTTGACCTCGCCCCACCCTCTGCAAGCCTGATACCGCAGACCGAGGAGCGAACCCCACAACCTCAACAATAATATGTAGCACAGACGCAACAGTTAGACGCATGAATACAGCAGGAGAGAAGTGAGAAGAGAGAAGAGAGAAGAGAGAAGGGAGGCCCTCGCCCTGAGCCCTACCCCGTACCTTTTCACTTCTCTCGCCTCTCGTCTCTCGTCTCTCTTCTCTCGGTCCTTCCGGCATGCTTCTCGCCGAGATTTCTTTATATATGCGTCGCACCTACCGGGTGCTCCGGCTCCTGATCGGCGTGGTTCTGCTCGGGCTGGTGGTCCAGTCCGTCCGGAGGCAGGCCGGCGACTTCACCGTGCAGCCCGTGGTGCCCCGGATCCAGTGGGCCCAGCTCGGGCTCGGCTTTCTGCTGGTGGTGGCGGGGACCTTCGGCTTCGCCCTCGCGTCGACCGTGGTGGTACGGTCGTGGCGCGAACGCATCCGGTTCGTCGCAGCGCTCCGCCTCTGGACTCGGCTCAACCTCCTGGCCTGGCTTCCGGAAGGCATGGCCGTCGATCGCGGGGTCGTCGCCGCGGAACGCCTTGGTATCACCTCCGAAACCGCAGCCGGCGCGGTGATCTTCCCCAGGCTCATCGCGCTGGCGATGGCTGCGGTGGCCGGGTTGACGGTCACCAGCGTTACCCGCTTTGCCTCCTCGTCCCTGATCGCCATCGGCGCCGACTTCGCCGCGATCCTCTGTCTCCTCGCACCGCTTGCTCTGACCCGCCCGATCTTCGTCTGGCGTTTCGGGATGCACGTCAACCGCGCCAGCGGGATGCAGCCGATCGAACCCGACGCGCTGGGCGTTGCCATGATCGCCAACCTCGTCGCATGGATGATCTTCGGCTATGCCCTGATGGTGATCGCCGGGGGTGCGCTGGCGGGAGTCGACCTGGCATGGCCGGTCGCGATCGGCGGGCTGGCCCTGGCGGAAGCGGCGGGCGAGGCCTTCCCGGTTCTCCCCGCCGGACTGGTCGTGCGCGACGCGATCGTATTCCTGGCCCTCAAGGGTACCGTCGGGATCGGTCCCGCCGCGGCACTCGCGGTGCTCTGGCGTTTGGCAAGGCTCGGTGCCGACCTGGTCACCGCGCTTCCTTTTGCGTCGAGCCGTGAACCGGTCGCCCAGGTCGAGACGCCAAGTCCAGTGGAACTCACCACCGTGACGAAGTTTCCGGCGCCCGACTCGCGGTCGCTCCTGGGCAGCGGTCCGCCGGCGGTGACATTGGTGCGCGATGATATGGTCGCTGCTCCGGTCGAACCGGCCGCGGCGCCGTCCGATCGCACCGGTACGGCGGCCTGGCAGGCAAAGCACCCCGGCACGGCCGAGCTGCAGCGCCGGATCAAGGAACTCGAGGACGAGAACGCCAGGCTCAAGCGGATGAACGGCGAGCTGGCGCTCCGCAACGCGCAGCCGCGCACGCGGCGCCGGCGCCCCTCGTGATCGTTCGCGGTGTTATTCTCCAGTGACCCTCGATAACAAGGAAGCGACATGACTGCTCCCGCAACCGGCCAGCGTCACGTGGTGCAACTCGCGGCCCGTCCACTGATCGGACTGCTGATTCTCGGCATACTGCAGCCGGTGATCGCGATTACCACGACCGTGCTGCCGTGGTCGATGGGCGAAGCGACGTGGCGGGTACGGTACTTCACGCTGCTCCTCGGCGCCGCACCGCAGGTAAGCGTCGCGCTGGCGCTGCTGGTCGCGGTAGCGATGTTCAGCGGATTCCGCCGCCCGGTCCGCATCGTCGGCTTCGTCTTCCTGGTGATGGCGGTGCTGGTGGCGGTGATCGCCCTCCTCGATCTCCTCGATTCGCTGCAGGTGCGGAGCATCGTGGCGCAGGACCGCATGCGCGCCTTCGAAATCAACGCCGCGGAGACGGTGATCCTCGGTGCCATCCTGGTGCCGCTGCTGTTCTGGGCCGGACGCCGCGCGCTCGATGCCGGCAAGCTCGACGAAATCACCGAGAAGGACCGCGGCCAGCGAGGGCTGGTCGTCGGAGATCTCGGCAAGAAATGACAACGCCGTAAGGCGTTGTCATCCAGAGGGAGCGAAGCGACCGA
>JBOHRZ010000328.1:0-3546 GCA_050732975.1 Gemmatimonadales bacterium | reverse complement strand
CGGTTATCCCGAGGGAAATGACGTCAGTCGCAGTGAATGGGAAAGTATGAACCTGTTGCGCAACCCTATTTCAGCAGCCTGCTAGTCGGCGGCGGGCAGGAGATCAACGTCGGCGAGGACGGCATCGCGGGCTGGCTCGATGCGGTCCTCAGGCGCTTCCCGCACTGGGAGGTGTTCATCTCGACTCGGCTCGACGACTCCGAATACGCCGCGATGGCAAGTATCGACGAATTGGCCCATACCGCGACCGTCCGACGCGACCCCGCCCTTCACCTCGCGGTGTCAATGCGTTCGTTTCGGGCCGAACGCGTTTCGGATTTCGTCAAGGCCGTGCTCGACGTCGATGTCGAGGGAGCCCACAAGCTGATGCACGAGGTGTCCGCCACGTACCCGCTGGCGATCACCCGCGATCTCGATGCGGCCAAGCGGTGGATCCGAAGCCACGCCCGCGGCAACGAACGCTACGGGCTGGTTGCCTCCTCGCAGGCGATGAGGCTCAAGCCGCATGCTATCGACGTCCGGGTCAAGATCGATCCGGTGCACTGGTTCCTCAACGATCGCGCCGACACCCGCTCGTCGTACTACCTCGAAGATCCGGCCACCGAGTTTCAGATCCAGGGGTTGGAACTCGACTGGGTCTGTGTCACCTGGGACGCCGACCTGCGGAAGACGCGACAGGGCTGGGATTACTTCCGCTTCCGCGGCGATCGCTGGGAAAACCGGCACACCACCGACGCGCACCGGTTCCTGCTCAACGCGTACCGCGTACTCCTCACCCGCGCACGGCAGGGGATGGTGATCTTCGTCCCGCCGGGGGATACCAGTGATCCCACGCGGCCGCCCGAATTCTACGACGCCACCTTCGGCTATCTGAGCGACCTCGACCTCGAGCCAGTCTGACCGCGGACTGCGTAATTATGTACCTCGGCGAGAGGCACTCCCTCCCGCCGAGCCTCACACTTCGGTCAATTGCCTCGATGCCGCGTCGTCCGCCCTCGCAGTCCGCCAACGGCCAACGTCTTCGAGCACTCCGCAAGCGGTACGGGATCACACAATCTGAGTTCGCGACGGAATTCGGCGTTTCCCGCCATGTGATCGCCCGAGCCGAGGCCGGAAGCGAGCGTCATCTGCGGATGGTCGCCGACCGAATGGTCGCGTGGCTGCGGGGCGGCTCCAGGACCGCCGCCGCGTCGGCTATCGAGATCGACATGAATCCGCCTGGCGCGCCGGGGGGATACCGGTGATCCCGCGCGCCTCCCGGCGTATTATGACGATACCTACACGTACCTGACCAAGATGGGTCTGTCAGCCGTCCCCTGATCGATCCGCTTTGCTTCGGAGTTGCCACACCGAGGAGCAATCCGTGGACCAGAAGCGCAACGATGATCTCGAGGCGTATCGTGCCAAAGTCTCAAGTGAGATGAAGCGACGGTACGGGCTTACTTGGGACGACGCGTGCGGGGTTGATGAGCGACTGATTCCCGCCCTTAACGCCGGCGAGACGCCGGCTGAATTCGTCGCGTGGTGGGGCGAGAAGTACGACCTCATCGAGCTGGCGGACTTGTTGTAGCTGTGGAGGCTCGACCGAGGCGACCAACCCGACTGCTCCAGGCGACGGCACCGTTGTGCTGCGATTACCACTCGGCGGGACTCCGCCGGGCCCGGCAAACTCGTCAGCCAGGAGGACGTGAGGCGGCGCTTGGTCGGGTAGCTCCGCCATTGCAGCGCTGATCTCAACGCGGATCGAAGCATGGCCTACATCTTTGAGTGGGATCCCGCGAAGGCCGCAGCAAATCTGCGCAAACACGGGGTTTCATTCGACGAAGCGACAACCGTGTTCGCGGATCCGTTGTCGATGTTGCGGTTCGATCCCGACCATGCCAGGAGCGAAGACCGCTTTCTGGTCCTCGGCCGATCCCGGCAGGATCGCCTGATCATCGTATCTTTCGCAGAGCGCGGGAACCGAACCCGCCTCATCAGTGCACGCCTTGTCTCGCGCTCCGAGCGCCACAACTATGAAGAAGACTCAGTCTAAGCGACCACCCGCCCGCGTTCGTGACCGGGACGCCGACACCATGCGCCCGGAATACGATTTCTCCAAGGCTCGCCGGGGCGTCACAGCCGCGCGCTTCGCGGCCGGATCCAACGTTGTTGTGCTGGACCCCGACGTGAGCGAAGTGTTCCCCACATCCGAATCGGTGAACGACGCCTTGCGCAGTCTCGCTGGCATCGCGGCTCGAACAGTCAAGAAGCGGCGGCGGCGGAATCCGTGACAAAGCAACCCATGCGGGTGACCCGGGAAACCGCACAGGGGGCGGAGCGACCGAGGGATCGGTTCGCATACCTCTGATAGTTTGCCGGTCAAGGCGGGCCCAGATTCCCCTCGCAGAGGAATCCCTTCGCGTCGGCTCCGCACACCGGCCGGCGAGTGGGGTGGCGGATCGGGCAGATCTGCGAATGCACCAGATGGATGACGCCGTCCCACGATGCCAGGAACGCTTCGAACCAGCGGGTGCGGACCAGGTGGTCACCGTCGAGATAGATCGTCCCGCCTGCCGTCGGCGCGTCCCGCGACGCGCGGTCGATCACCGGTACGTGAAAGGCGATGCGCTGTCCCCAGCGGAGCTGCCGGTCATGATCGCGGAAGATCCGCACGACCCGCCCGTCGATCCGGCCGGCGCGCGTTGCGTCCGGAGACCCGGTGCGCCAGATCTGGACGTGCATCGGTGCACCCGCGCGGGCCTCCTGGTACACCTCCGGCGCCATCATCGAGCGATCCCCACATCCGGCCAGGGTCGGCCGTTACGGTTTCGCCGTCCGGTTCTGGTACGGCGGGCGCGGCGGCGCCTTGAAGGGATGCTGCTGCAATTCCTTCGTCACCGCGTCGATCGCGGCGTCGAGCTGGGGATCGATCCCCTTCACCATCCGGCTCGGGTCATCCGCGACGACAATGTCGGGATCGACCCCGTGTCCCTCGGCAAACCACTTGCCGTCGGCGTTGTACTGCCGGAAGGTCGGCACCGTGAATGACGCGCCGTCGATCAGCCCCGGCACACCGCTGATTCCGATCAGGCCTCCCCAGGTCCGTTCGCCCACCAGCGGTCCCAGCTTCGCTTCGCGGAAATAGGTGGGGAAGGCGTCGCCACCCGATCCGCTCCATCCATTGATCAACATCGCTTTCGGTCCGAAGTTCGCCTGCTGCGGCCACTGCCAGTCCTGCCCATCGCGCACCGCGAAGTACGCCAGCGGCCGGCGGTCGAGCAGCTCGATAAAGCGATCGGGAATCTGCCCCCCCGAATTGAAGCGTTCGTCGATGATCAATCCCTCCTTGCCGAACTGCGCCAGGAACTGCCGCACCAGCTCCGTCTGTCCGTCGATGCCGGTGCTCGGCACGTAGATATATCCGACCCGCCCTCCGGTGACCGAGTCGACATGACGCCGGTTGCTCTCGACCCAGGCGAGGTTGCGCAGCCGCCCTTCGCTCGCCAGGGTGTGCACCACGACGATGCGCGCCCCGGTCATCGACGGCACGCTGTTGACGGTTAG
>JBOHRZ010000327.1:0-3560 GCA_050732975.1 Gemmatimonadales bacterium | reverse complement strand
GGCAGCCCCCCGTTGGGGAGAATCCGGTCGAGGGCCGCGATTCCGGTCGCCAGCCCGCTTTCCCGCCGCCCGGGGAGGGGGACCGCGTCGGGAAAACGGCGGGCGAGGTGTTCGCGGAGGTCAAGGGCAGTGGCGGTCATCGGATCCCGAAAACGCGAGGGATCGGATCTTATCCCGAACAAAACCCGAAATCAACCCTTCTGCTCTCCCTGCTCTCCCTGCTCTCCCTGCTCTCCCTGCTCTCCCCGCTCTCTCCCGCTCTCCTGTTCTTCAGGGCGCTTCGCACGTTTTTCCGCACGCCCGGCACGCCGCCGCACATTCCATCATCACCGTGTCCCGCGGGAAGCGCTCACACCACCCGGCGCACGCGGCGCAGATCTCGGCGCAGAATCGGCACATCTCCGGATAGCGCGGTGAACGGCGCAGCAGGAAGGCCGCCGTTACGCGGCAGATATCGGCGCAGTCAAGCAGCACCAGCATCGCGGACCGATCCCGTTGCGATTCGTCTCGCGCCAGCCAGTAGCTCAGCGTCGCTTCGCAGGTGGCCTGGCAGTTGAGACAGTCGTCAATGCAGTGCTGCGTCTCGGTGTTCACCGTATTCTGATCCCGCGTCGGCTCGTTTCGTGGAGGGTTGCCGGGGGAGACGATGGCGCGGTCGACGATCACACGTGCGCACGCGGTCGTCATCGCTTCGGGATCGCGGTATCTTCTCGTCATCCATGTCCGACAATCCGCACCAACTCAAACGCGTCATCGGCGTGGGCGCGCTGGCGCTCACCATGATGAACAGCACCATCGGCGCCGGGATCTTCGGACTCCCCGCCTTTGCCTCCCATGCCCTCGGCACCGCGGCGATCGCGGCCTATCTCGCCTGCCTGCTGCTGGTCGCGCTGGTGGGACTGTGCCTGGCCGAAGCCGGATCGCGCATGCCGTTGGAAGGCGGATTGTACGCCTACGCCGACGCCTCGTTCGGGCGATACGTCGGTGCTGTCGCGGGGCACCTGCTCTGGTTCGGCGAGGGCGTCGCCGCCAACGCCGCCGTCGCGGTCCTGATGGTCGACACCCTGGGCTTCCTGGTGCCGGCACTGCACGCGGTGTTCTGGCGCACCGCGATCCTGATCGCCTATTACGTCGTACTGGTCGTGGTGAACGTCGGAAGCGCCCGGCAGGGTGCCTGGCTCTCGCAACTCACCAGCCTGATCAAACTGCTGCCGCTGGTAGCGCTAGTGATCTTCGGGCTGCCGCACATGCACGCGGCGAATCTCCACTTCACCATGCCGCCGTCGTTCCGGGCGCTCGGCGACACCACCGTGCTCCTCTTCTTTGCGTTCATGGGATTCGAAGCGTCGCTCGCGGTGGGCGAGGAACTCGTCACTCCCGAACGAACCATTCCCCGCGCCATCGCGATCTCCGTGCTGCTGGTCGGTGCGCTGTATATCGGGCTGCAGATCGTCTCGCAGGGCGTGCTGGGACCGATGCTCGCCAACGCCGGCGAGGCGCCGTTGCGCACCGTGGCTGACGTCGCCTTCGGATCGGTCGGCGGCAAGTTGATTCTGCTCGCCACCGTGCTGTCAACCGCCGGATTGGTGGCGTCCGACATGCTGGTGAGTCCTCGCGTGCTGTTCGCGCTGGCTCGTGACGCCTCACTGCCGAAGTTCCTCGGACGCACCAACGAGCACGGCACTCCCGGTGCCGCGATCGTCACCTATTGCGGCATCTGTGCGCTGCTGGCGCTCTCCGGCACGTTCCGCGCGCTGGCGTCACTTTCCGCGGCGGCGACGCTGCTGCTCTATCTCATCGTGGTGCTGGGACTCTTCCGGCTCCGCGCCAGGAACGTGCAGGCCGAGCGCCAGCCCTTCATCGTGCCGGGTGGGCCGCTGGTTCCTCTCGCCGCGGCAGCGGTGGTCATCGGCGTCCTGGCGGGGTTGGGCTGGTCCGACTTCCGGGCGCTGGCGATTTTTGTCGCGATCGCGCTGGTGGTTGCATGGTTGTACCGCCGCACCGCGCACGCCGAAGCATGACCTGCTGGTGCGATCGGGAACGCAAGAGGTGTGTCGGAGCGGCGAACCGTCTATTTTCCAGCGGTTTCTCCTGCGAGTGATTGTGAAGATGTCTGACGAAACCACACCTGTTATTCTCGCCGCCTGTCGGACCCCGATCGGCAAGTATCTTGGCGCCCTCTCGTCATTGCCCGCCACACGTCTCGGCGCGATCGCGATCAAGGACGTTGTGCGCCGCGCCGGCATCGATCCCGCCGCGATCGACGACGTCATCATGGGCCACGTGGTGCAGGGCGGCACCGGTCAGGCGCCCGCGCGCCAGGCGATGATCCATGCCGGGCTCCCGGCAACGATTCCCGCCGTGACGATCAACAAGGTGTGCGGCTCGGGACTCAAGGCGGTGATGCTCGCCGCGCAGGCCATCAAGGCCGGCGACGTGCAGTGTGTCGTCGCTGGCGGGATGGAATCGATGTCCACCGCGCCGCACTATCTCTACAACTACCGCGGCGGGATCAAGGCCGGCAACCAGACCATCGTCGACGGGATGATCCACGACGGCCTCTGGGATTCATTCGGCAACAATCACATGGGCGAATACGCCGAATACACCGCCGAGAAGGCCAAGGTCTCGCGCCAGGACCAGGACGCGTTCGCGGTGGAGTCGCATCGCCGCGCTGTGGCCGCGCAGCGTGACGGCAAGTTCGCCGGCGAGATGGTGCCGGTGGAGATCAGCGCGCGCAGCGGCACCACCACCGTGAGCGCCGACGAATCGCCGCGCGCCGACACCACCGCCGAGACGCTGGCGAAGCTCAAGCCGGTCTTCCGCAAGGACGGCACGGTGACCGCCGGCAACGCGCCCGGGCTCAACGATGGCGGCGCCGCCGCCGTGGTCGCGTCGCTCGCGTTCGCGAAAGCGCACGGGCTCACACCGTTGGCGCGGATCACGGCCTACGCCACCGGCGGCGGCGAGCCGAAGGAGTTGTTCTTCGCACCGGTGGTCGCCGTCGAGCGCCTGATGAAGCAGGCCGGCACGAAGATCGGCGACTACGATCTCATCGAAGCCAACGAGGCATTTGCCGTGCAGGCCCTGGCCGACGGTCGTGCCCTGGGTTGGGATTGGAACCGCGTCAACGTCAACGGCGGCGCCGTCGCACTGGGCCACCCGATCGGAGCGTCAGGCGCGCGAGTGCTCGCCACGCTGCTGTACGCGATGAAGGACCGCAACGCCCGCACCGGCCTCGCAACCTTGTGTCTCGGCGGTGGCAACGCGGTCGCCCTGAGCGTGGAGGCGATGTGACGCGTGTCATCCTGAGCGGAGCAAGCGCGCAGCGCTTGCGGAGTCGAAGGATCTGGGCTTCCCGCAAACATGCAGGCGTCATGTCACTGGACCGGGTTCCTTCGACTCCGCGCTTGCTGCGCAAGCGCTTCGCTCAGGATGACACATTCGTATGACCGACATCGCAGTGATCGGCTCCGGAACCATGGGCAACGGCATCGCCCACGTGCTGGCGCAGCACGGCAACGCCGTAACGCTCATCGACGTCAATCCAGCGGCGCTGG
>JBOHRZ010000326.1:0-3579 GCA_050732975.1 Gemmatimonadales bacterium | reverse complement strand
CGCCTTGTCGACCAGCAGCGCCTCCGCGGGCACGGAGAACTTCGCCTTGAGATAGTTGCGGAAACCGTCGGCGACGGGCTCGAGCGGGGCGAACGAAGCGGCGTCGGTCTGTTCCGCCGACGCGTCCATGCGCCCCGGCGTGAACGGCACCGTGACGTTGTGACCGGCATTCTTCGCCGCCTGCTCGATCGCCGCACCGCCGCCGAGCACGATCAGGTCGGCGAGCGAGACTTTCTTGCCGCCTTTCTGCGCGGCGTTGAAGTCGTGCTGGACGGCCTCGAGCGTCTTGAGCACGCGCCCCAACTGCACCGGCCGATTGACTTCCCATCCGATCTGCGGCGTAAGCCGGATGCGCGCACCGTTGGCGCCGCCGCGCTTGTCGGAGCCGCGGAAGGTCGACGCCGACGCCCAGGCCGTCGACACCAGCTCGGAAGTCGAGAGGCCCGACGCCAGGAGCTTCTCTTTCAACGCGGCAATGTCCTGGGCATCGATCAGTTTGTGATCAACGACAGGAATCGGATCCTGCCAGATCAGCTGCTCGGCCGGAACCTCGGCGCCCAGGTAGCGGGCACGCGGTCCCATGTCGCGATGCGTCAGCTTGAACCAGGCCCGGGCGAATGCATCGGCGAAGGCGTCGCGATCGGCCATGAAGCGCCGGGAGATCTTCTGGTACGCGGGATCGACGCGCAGCGACAGATCGGTCGTGAGCATCGTCGGCAGCCGCTTCTTCGACTTGTCGTGCGCGTCGGGGATGGTCGCCTCCGCTCCCTTGGCCACCCATTGATGCGCGCCGCCCGGGCTGGTCGACGGCTCCCACTCGTAACCGAAGAGGTTCTCGAAGAAGTTGCCGCTCCACTTCGTCGGCGTCGTCGTCCAGGTCACCTCCAGCCCGCTGGTCGTGGTGTCGCCGCCGATGCCGGTGCCGAAACCGTTCCGCCAGCCGAAGCCCTGGTCCTCAAGTCCGGCCGCCTCCGGATTGGCCCCGACCTGCGCGACCGGTCCGGCGCCATGGGTCTTGCCGAAGGTGTGGCCGCCGGCGATCAATGCCACGGTTTCGTCGTCGTTCATCGCCATCCGCGAAAACGTCTCGCGAATGTCGCGTGCCGCGGCGAGCGGATCGGGGTTCCCCTTGGGACCTTCCGGGTTGACGTAGATCAGCCCCATCTGCACCGCGGCGAGCGGATTGTCGAGTTCGCGGTCGCCGCTGTAGCGCTTGTCCTCCAGCCAGGCTTTCTCGACGCCCCAGGACACGTCCTGGTCCGGCTCCCAGACATCTTCGCGTCCGCCGGCGAAGCCGAATGTCCGGAACCCCATCGTTTCCAGCGCGACGTTCCCGGCCAGGATGATCAGATCGGCCCACGAAATATTCCGGCCGTACTTCTGCTTGATCGGCCAGAGCAGCCGCCTCGCCTTGTCGAGACTGACGTTGTCGGGCCAACTGTTGAGCGGCGCGAAGCGCTGCTGGCCACGACCGCCGCCGCCGCGTCCGTCACCGATACGGTATGTGCCCGCGCTGTGCCACGCCATGCGGATGAACAACGGGCCGTAGTGGCCGAAGTCCGCCGGCCACCAGTCCTGCGAGTCGGTCATCAGCGCGGCCAGATCCTTCTTTACTGCCCCGAGATCGAGCGACTGGAACGCTGCCGCGTAGTCGAAGTCCGGATCCATCGGATCGGACTTGGTCGAGTGCTGATGCAGCAGTTCGAGCTGCAACTGGTTCGGCCACCAGTCACGGTTGGACGTACCGCCGCCGTGAGGAACGGGACACTTGCTTTCCTTGCTCATGATGATCTCTCGCGTTGTTTACGGATGGGTTGGCGGACCGCACCATCGCCAGCCCGATCCCGGCAATCGGGGCAGCGGCCCCAGTAGACGACCTCCGCCTCGTCGATGTCGTAGTCCATGTCGTCCGCTGGCGTCAGGCAGGGTGTGGATCCGGTCGCGCAATCGACATCCACTACCCGACCGCAATTGCGACAGATCAGATGATGGTGATTGTCGGCGACGCGCGTTTCGTAGCGGGCCGGCGATCCCGTTGGCTGGATGCGACGGAGAACGCCCTTCTCCACCAGCACGCCGAGCGCGTCGTAGACCGCCTGGCGTGAGATGGCACCGATGTCGGCGTTGGCCACGTCGGCCACGCCGTCCGCAGTGATGTGGGGTTGCGACGATACTGCGCGCAGGACAGCCAGTCGCTGGGCCGTCACATGGAGGCCGTGCTGGCGGAGAAGGTCGGATGGATGTTGGGCCACGCCGAAAGATGGATCGACTTCTGGACTCTGTCAAGATTTGTGTCCAGTACGTTTATCCGCTTGGAACCCGCAGGAGACTATGTCTCCGATCCATGTAATTTTCCCGCTTGCCCGTCCCAACCCGGCAGGTTTCTTGACCGATCTCCGATCCCGCGTCCAGCAGGCGCTCTCCGGCAGCTACACCCTCGAGCGCGAGCTGGGCGGTGGCGGGATGTCGCGGGTCTTCGTGGCACAGGAACAACGGCTCGGACGCAAGGTGGTCGTCAAGGTCCTTTCGCCGGAACTCGCCGCCGGAATGTCCACGCCGCGCTTCGAACGCGAGATCCAGGTCGCCGCTTCGCTGCAGCAGGCCAACATCGTCCCGGTCCTCTCGGCCGGCGACGTCGACGGGCTGCCGTATTACACCATGCCGTTCATCGACGGCGAGAGTCTTCGCGCCCGGCTCGGCCGCGGGCCGATGGCGATCGCCGAAGTGGTCAGCATCCTCCGCGACGTGGCGCGTGCCCTCGCCTACGCGCACGAACGCGGCGTGGTGCATCGCGACATCAAGCCCGACAACGTGCTGCTGTCGGGTCACACAGCGGTCGTCACCGATTTCGGGATTGCGAAGGCCATCGCGGCCGCCGCACAGGGTCCCGCTGGCGCCACGCTGACGCAGCTCGGCACCGCTGTGGGAACACCGGCCTACATGGCGCCGGAGCAGGCGGCAGGCGATCCCGCCACCGACCATCGCGCAGATGTCTACGCCTTTGGCTGCATGGCGTACGAACTCATCGCCGGACGCTCGCCGTTCCCTGATCTGCCGCCGCACAAACTGCTCGTGGCGCACATGAGCGAGACGCCGCGGCCGGTCAACGAGCTGCGCGCCGATTGCCCGCCCGCGCTCGCCGCGCTGGTGATGCAATGCCTTGCCAAGGATCCCGCGTCGCGACCGGCGAGCGCCAACGAGCTGCTCCATCGCCTCGATGCGGTCGCATCGCCGTCAGGAGCGGGCGCCGCAGCGCCGGCAATCCTGATCGGCGGCCGCGCCATGCTCTGGCGCGCGCTGGCGATCTACGCCGGCGCGTTCGTCGCCGTGGCGATCCTCGCCCGCGCAGCAATCATCGCAATCGGCCTCCCGGACTGGGTCTTCCCGGGTGCGCTTGTGGTCATGGCGCTCGGCCTTCCGGTGATCCTGTTCACGGCGTACACGCAATACATAGCGCACCGCTCGGCGACCGCCACGCCGACCTACACACCGGGTGGAACAAGAGCGACCGCGCCGCAGGGGACGATGGCGACGCTGGCGATCAAGGCAAGCCCGCACCTGTCGTGGCGGCGGACGATC
>JBOHRZ010000325.1:0-3586 GCA_050732975.1 Gemmatimonadales bacterium | reverse complement strand
ATCGTGAGACGACCAGCGGTTCCTGGCGGCTCGCGGCGGCATGCACCACGGCGTGCGTCATCGAGCCGGTCACCAGCGGCATGTCGGCGAGGACGATCAGCACGGCGTCGACCCCGGCGGGGAGAGCGCGGAGCCCGCAGTGCAGCGACTCGCTCGACGGCCGATCCCAATCCGGATTCACCACCACCGTGCATGGCATGCCGTCGATCTCGCTCCGGACACTGTCCTGGTCATGACCCACGACCACAATCACCGGCGACGCACCCGACTCGAGCGCCCGTGCGACGACTCGTCGCACCAGCGACTCATTACCCAATTGAAGGAGCAGTTTGTTCCGGCCCATCCGTCTGGATGCCCCGGCCGCCAGGACGATCGCTGCCGTGCACGGCGGTTCGGACACTCAGAGCGGGGTGACTACCGCGTGAATCGGGTGGACTCGGGAGCGCAGTGACATCGGGTCCCGCCCGCCGTGCACGGCGAGCAGCTCCGCCACGATCGCCAGCGCTACCTGCTCGGCACCGTCGGTGCCGACGTCGAGCCCGACGGGTGTGTAGATCCGGTCATGGTAGCCGATCAGGCCGGCGCGCTCGATCAGCCGCTCGCCGCGCTGCCGTGGGCCCAGTAATCCGATATATCTCGCTGGCGTGGCTGCGAGTGCGGAGAGATATCCGAAGTCATCGGCGAAGCTGTGCGTCATCACTACCGCGAACGTGTCGGCGTCGGTGACGATCTGCGACGCCAGGGCTGCCGGCGCGCAATCGATTGGCGACACCGCCGCCGGGAACCGATCGGCGGCGAGGAGCGCCGGGCGGTGATCGAGCACCGTTACCCGGAATCCTGCCTCGGCGGCGAAGCGCGCCAGGGGGCGTGCGTCGTTCCCGGCGCCGAAGATCAGCAGTTGCGGAGGCGGGATGTAGACATCAAAGAAGATATCCATGCCCGAAACGCTGCGAATCACCGGAGCGGCGCGGTCTCGCAGCATCGTCCGCGCTTCGGCGACGACCGCCATCTGCAGCGCCTCCTCGCCGAGGGTCCCATCACTCCCGGCGGCGGTGATGATGAGCCGACCGGCGTCGGTGCCGTCAAGCGGCGTACCGGTGACGAACGGCACCACGGCGCCGAGCAGCGAATGCTCGATGCGCGCGCTCGGAGGCGCCGGCTCGATCAGCACCCGCACGCTCCCTTCGCAGCCGACACCCAGATCCCAGGCGGGGATCTCGTCGACGCTGGAACAGTATTCGCGGATTTCGCGCCGGCCGCTGGCGATCACCTGCAGCGCCACCTCGCGCACGTCTCCTTCGAGGCAGCCGCCGCTGACGTTGCCGACGCATTCACCACCGGCCGCGACGGCGAGCTTGGCGCCCTCACGCCGGTACGCGGAGCCCTGAACCGCGACCACCGTCGCGAGCGCCGCCGGCCGCTGCTCGACTTCGAGCGTTGCCAGCCACTCGTAGACCTGACGCGACTCCTGCCAATGTTTCATGCGGCTGGCACGCATGGGTCGGCTGTCAACTGACCCGGATTCCGTGCTTCGAAAGCGGCAGCGAGCGGATTCGCTTCCCACTGGCGACGAAGATTGCGTTGCACAGCGCCGGAATCACCGGCGGCAGGGCCGGCTCGCCGAGCCCGGTCACGGGATTGTCGGTGACGTTGAAGTGCACCTCGACCTCCGGCGGTGACTGCTTGAGCCGGAGCAGGGCGTAGTTGTTGAAGTTGGTCTGCACTACCCGGCCGCGATCGATGGTGATCTCCTGCCCCAGCGCCATGCTGAGGCCGTCGAGTGCGGCGCCCTGCGCCTGGCCGACCGCGGCCGACGGATTGATGATTTGCGCACCGATGTCTCCCGCGATCCAGATCTTCTGCACCTTGAGCGCGCTCTGCGCGTCGACACTCGCCTGCACCACCTCGGCGAAATAGCCTCGGTGCGAGAAGTGAAACGCGACACCCATTCCGGTGCCGGGCGGGAGCTTGCCGCGATCGGCCCATCCCGACTGGTCGCGCACCAGCTCGAGCACGCCGCGCATCCGCCCGGCGTCGTAGCGGCCTCCACCGCGCCCGCCCCGTCCCCGACCGCCCCCTCCTCCGTTCGCCGCCGGCAGGTCGGTCACCATTCGCGGTTCACCAAGAAGATCGAGCCGGAACTGGAGTGGATCCTTGCCGGCCGCGTGCGCCAGCTCGTCGATGAACGACTGGAAGACGAACGACAGCCCGTTGCTCCCGGGGGCACGCAACCATCCGGTGGGCACCCGCAGCGGAATGATCGACGCGCCGGCTTCATAGTTCGGGACGAAGCGCGCCGGAAACTCGCTCGGCGAGAGGTCCGCCGTGGTCGCGAAGCGCTGGCCCTGGCCGTACGAGATGAAGTGGTTCTTCCACGCCACGATCTTGCCCGACCCATCTACTCCGCCCTTGAGGAAGTGGAATCCGCCGGGACGGTAGTAGTCGTGCGCGATGTCGTCTTCGCGGCTCCAGAGCAGCTTGACAGGCGCGTTGACCTGCTTGGCGATCCACGCCGCCTCGACCATGAAATCGTTGAAGCCGCGTCGCCCGAAGCCGCCGCCGCCGCGGGTGATGTGCACTGTCACGTCGCCCGGCTGAAGGCCGAGCAGCCGCGCCGCCATCATCCCGCCGCCTTGCGGGCCCTGTGATGGCACCCACATCTCCAGCTTGCCGTCATGGAACCACGCTGTGCAGTTCATCGGCTCCATCGCCGCGTGGGCGAGGAAGGGATAGGTGTACGCCGCTTCGACCGTCTTCGCCGCGCCGGAAAGCGCGGCATCGGCGTCGCCGTCCTTCCGGAGCGACATCTGCGGCGGCTGCGTCGAGAGCTGCGTCGCCTGTTGCGACCACTCCAGCGAGCTCTGGCCGCTGGTGTCGCCCTCGTCCCAGGTGACCGGCATGTTCTCGCGGGCCGTCTTGGCGTTCCACCAGGTATCGGCGACGATTGCCACTCCCGGATTGAGGCCTGCACCCATCCCGGGCGAATTTCCCTCGACCGTGAACGCGAACTTCACGCCAGGCGCCGACTTGACCGAATCGAGGTCGACGTTGGATACCTTGCCGCCGTACGCCGGACACTTGGCGTACACGGCGTAGAGCATCCCCGGCAGCGCGACGTCGATCCCGTAGAGCGGCTTGCCCCGCACGATGTCCGGCGCGTCGACGTTGACCACCGGCGTGCCGATGATCTTGAAATCCTTCGGATCCTTGAGCTTGACGCTGTTGAGATCGGGCGGCGTCAGCGTCGCAGCCTCGGGTAACAGTTGCGCGTACTTGAGCGAACGCTTGCTCGCCTGGTGATAGACCGCGCCCGACACTGTGGTGAGCTCGCTCTCCGGTACGCTCCACGTCTGTGCCGCCGCGGTGACGAAAAGCTGGCGCGCCGCGGCCCCGGTCTGCCGCAGCATCATATAGTTGCTCGGCGTCGACGAGCTGCCGCCGACGTTCTGGCCGCCGTACTTGGCCTGGTCGGCCATCGCCATCTCGACCGTGACGCTCTTCCAGTCGACATCGAGTTCTTCAGCGAGGATCATCGGGAACGACGTCTTGATCCCCTGGCCGATCTCGGGGTTTTTGGCGATCAGTG
>JBOHRZ010000324.1:0-3596 GCA_050732975.1 Gemmatimonadales bacterium | reverse complement strand
ACCCTCGCCGGGCCGGGAAGGTCGGTACCCGAAGTCTTACACGTTCGCGACGACCCGCCGGCAGCGCATGTCATCCTCTTGCAAGGTGCCGCTTCCTACTTTGCGGTGAATCGTCTCCGGCGCGCGCAGCCGTGCCAACAACGCATTACAACGAGGAGATCCCATGATTGCGACACGCTCCACCCGATCACTGCTCGCCAGGTCCGGTACGATCCTGACGGCTCTGCTATGGATCGCGGCCACCCCCGGCGTCGGTTCCGCGCAAGTCAAGCCGACGGCGACGAAGACCTTCGCACAGGCGCTGGTCGACGCGACCCACGCGGCGCATCCCGAAATCGACGAAATCGGCATCTCCGCAATGACAAGCCACGGTTGCGTCGGGATCGCCTCCACCGACAAGAGCGACGTCGGAGAGAAGTGCGAAGCGGACGACGTCACGCCGATGAAGACGGGCAAGCCATCCGTCGGCAAGGAAGGGACCGGCTACGATGTCTCCGTGCCGCTGCACGACGTTGCCGGCAAGACTGTCGGCGTCCTCGGCGTCGGGTTCAAGGCGGCTCCGGGCCAGACCGCCGCAACCGTCACGCAAACGGCACAGAAGATCGCCGCTGAAATGGCGGCGAAGATTCCGTCGAAGGCGAAGCTGTTCGCCCGTGCTAACCAGTAGACTTTCTCACCAGCGGCGATGGTCACAACGTACCGGGTATCTGGCTGCAGGGTGCAACGTCTATCTCGTTGCAAAACAATATCTTAGCGACTACATTGCAGCTGCGACGGCGGGGGGTCGAACTCATCGCCGCGCGATCCGGCAGGTTGCCCGCCCTCCGCTGGTGGACGGTGGGACCTCGACGCCGCGAGTTGCCTCGTCCGCGGCAAGGGGATGCCGGATCCCGTCGACGAGGAGATCGGAAAGAGAATGCGTTATATCCGGAACGTGGACTTCAACGTGAAGTCCGGCAAGTCCCCCGAGTTCGTCAGGATCTTCAAGGATGATGTCCTGCCGGTACTGAAGCAGCAACCCGGCTTCGAGCATGAGCTCGCCATGAGCAATGGTACCCACGCGATCGGCATCAGCGTGTGGAAGGATCAGGCCAGCGCGCAGAGCTACCAGACCAAGGTCTATCCCGAGATACTCAAGAAGTTGACCCCGCTGCTCGATGGCGCGCCGAGCGTCAAGGAATTCGAGCTCGCCGCAACGACGCTGTCGATCTAGTCGTTGCTGCAGCGAATCGCATTGCGGGCGCCGGCATGTTCGGCGCCCGTAGTGCGTTCGCGCCGCGAGGTCGGATGATTCCGGACGGCGTGCGGGTTGGCCGCTGTCATCAGGCTGCAAGGCGCCAGGATTTACCTTGCAGCGTGGGATCGTAATGGCACTCGATGTCCATCGTCAGGACGTGATGACGTCAAGGGGGTAGCGGTCGTGATGAAAAAGGCAATTGCACATGTTGATAGGTGAAACGATCCGGGAGGCTATCAGCAGCATTCGCGCCAACAAGCTGCGCGGTCTGCTCACCATGCTTGGCGTCATCATCGGTGTCGCGGCGGTCATTACGGTGGTCGCGATGGGCAGCGGGGCCAAGGCCGCGGTGCAGGCGCAGATCAACGCGCTGGGGGCGAACCTGATCAGCGTCAACCCGGGGATGGGCCACATACAGGGTCATGTGGCCACCCAGACCCGGGCCCGGATGTACGTCTCCGATGCCGACTCCCTTGCTGCGGAGGGCACCACCTTCGCGGCCGTGGTTCCCGAGCTGGATCACGATCAGCAGGTCGTCTACCTCGACCAGAACATCAACACCAGCGTGGTCGGCACGACCGCGAACTACGCCACGGCCCATAACTACACCATTACGTACGGTCGGATGTTCGGCAACGGCGACGACGCAGCCCGGAAGCGGTACGCTGTCGTCGGCGCGGATGTGCCCAAGTTGCTCAACATCAGTCCCGCCGCGCTCATCGGCCAGCAGGTCGCGATCCGGCAGATTCCGTTCACGGTGATCGGCGTCCTGAGCGCCAAAGGATCGATGGGGTGGGACAACCCGGACGAACAGATCCTCATTCCGCTGCGGACCGCGCAATTCCGCGTGTTCGGCACCGACCACCTGCGGTCGATTTCGGTCATGGTCCGCGCCGGTGTTCCGCTGGAACAGGGCATGGTCGATGTCGAACGGGTGCTGCGCAGCAAGCACAAGATCATGCCCGGCGATCCGGACGATTTCCGGATCCGGTCGCCGATGGACTTCCTGGCCACACGACAGGAGACGGCGCAGACGTTTTCGACGCTGCTGCTCTCGATCGCCGTGGTGTCGCTCGTGGTCGGCGGGATCGGGATCATGAACATCATGCTGGTGTCGGTCACCGAGCGCACCAAGGAGATCGGCATCCGCAAGGCACTCGGCGCCACCCGGTTCGTGATCATGAGCCAGTTCCTGTTCGAGGCGCTGGCGCTGTGCATTACCGGCGGACTGATCGGTGTCGCCGCGGGGATCGGCGTGTCGACGTTCGTGAGCCGGGAGTACGGTGCGGTCACCCGGATTTCGTTCGTCGCGATCCTGGTGGCGTTCACCTTCTCCGGACTGGTCGGCCTGTTCTTCGGGCTCTGGCCCGCGCAACGGGCGTCACGTCTCGATCCGATTGTCGCGTTGCGGTACGAGTAGGCCCGCTCTGCGCTGCATTCCCCGCTCCCCGCGCCTCAATTGCCCGCGGCCCCCTTCCCCGCCCCCTTTGCCGGCGGCGCGGCGGAGGGGGCGCACACCGGCATCGGCAGCGCCGGCGCGGCCAGGGCGATCGGCCGGAGATTGTTGCGCGTCAGCACGGCGTTGAACGCGACGAGATCCTTCTCGTTGATTGACTTCCATGTCGCAATCGCGCTTCGCAGGTCGGTGCACACATTGCTCCAGCCGTGCAGCATCGCCGCGCTGGGTGCATTGTCTCCGGAATCATTGGTCCGGAGTTGGCCGTTCATCGAGAACAGGACGTTTTCACCACCCTCCTTGCCGGTGAGTGCCGCGAAGTTCGGAGCGGCTCCCCTGGGGAAGGCATTGCCGCGGGTGTTGTCGACGATCCCCGGCGCGCCGCCGACGCTCGCCAGCCTGGCGTCGAACGCCGCCGCCGCCGTGGCGACCTCGGCGGGCGGATTGTTGCGGGCGACATCGGCGACGGCCTTCCGCATGGCGGCAACCTGCAGGTATCCGTCCCACGACTCCCTGGCGCCGTCGTACAACTTCATCTGCAAGGCGTGCTGCGCCTGGAGATCCGCCATTGTCGCCGGCGAACGGGGGTCATTCCTGACTGTGACGGTCTGCGAGTAGCTCCTGCCATCCACCATGAGCCTGACCGTGTACACGCCCGGTAGCGCGAGCGGGCCTTCGGGGTGGTACACCGTCTCCCCCGGCGCGGCATTCAGCGTGTAATACGGATCGAGCGAGTGACTGAACGCCGGCGGATCGTCGTAGCGGATGTCCCAGTTGATCCGGTTGGTTCCGATCGCGGTCGGCAGCGGCTCGGGAACCTTGAGCCAGTAGAGCGGCACCTGCGGCGCCGGATTGGTGTCCGGTGGAATGGGTGCGCTCGAGTAATGCCGCACGACATGGCCG
>JBOHRZ010000323.1:0-3600 GCA_050732975.1 Gemmatimonadales bacterium | reverse complement strand
CCGTGTCCGATCGTGGTGCGCGGCCCCAGCGGCGGGTACGTCCGCGGCGGGCCGTTCCATTCGCAGAACCCGGAAGCGGCATTCCTGCATACGCCCGGCCTCAAGATCGTCTATCCATCGACCGCCGGGGACGCCAAGGGACTCCTCAAGTCGGCGATCCGCGACGACGATCCGGTGCTGTTCTTCGAACACAAGTATCTCTACCGGCGTATCAAGGGCGTCATGCCGCCCGGCGATCACCTGGTACCGCTCGGCAAGGCGCGGACGGCACGCGAGGGAAGCGACCTGTCGATCGTCACTTACGCCGCGACCGTGTGGAAGGCGCTCGAGGCGGCCGACCAGCTCGATCGCGAGGACGGACTCTCGGTCGAGGTGATCGACTTGCGCACCCTGCTACCGCTCGACGATGATGCCATCGTCAGGACCGTGCAGAAGACCAACCGCGTCCTGGTGGTGCACGAGGACACGGTGACCGGCGGGATCGCCGGAGAAATCACCGCGCGGATCAACGAGCTATGCTTCGAGTGGCTCGACGCGCCGGTGCGGCGGGTGGCGGCCCACGACGTGCCGCTGCCGTATGCTCCGCCGCTGGAAGATTTTGTGCTGCCGCAGAGCTCGGATATCGTGCGCGCCTGCCGCTGGCTGGCCGCATATTGAAGTTGACGATGAGGAGTGTTCATGGCCCGGGTTGACGTGATCATGCCGCAGATGGGCGAGTCGATCGCCGAAGGCACCATGTCGAAGTGGCTGAAGCAGGTCGGCGATGCGGTGAAGCGCGACGAGCCGATCTTCGAGATCTCGACCGACAAGGTCGACGCCGAGATCCCGGCACCGATCGCCGGCATGCTGGCCGAGGTACTGGTGACCGAAGGGCAGACCGTGGCAGTCGGGACCGTCGTGGGACGGATCGAGACCGAGGCCGGCGCCGCCGTCGCCGCGCCTCAGGCCGCGGCCGCCGCGCCGCCAGCTGCCGCCGCACAACCGGCTGCACCGAAACCCGAAACGCCCCCCGCCCCCAATGCGGCGCCCGCCGCTCCGCTGACTAGCGCGCGTCCGGCTCCGGCCCTGCCGGCCGCCCAGGTTCGTGCTACGGCGCCGCAGGCCGTGGCAACCGAAACTGCCGAAGAGCGGCTCCGCCGCAAGTCGACCCCGCTGGTGCGCAAGATGGTCGAGGAGCATCACCTCGATCTCGGCGCCATCCCGGGCACGGGCAGCGCCGGGCGGGTGACCAGGCAGGACGTGTTGAGCTATCTCGAGTCGGGAACCGCGCAGCAGCCGGCGTCCCAGGGCGATGGCGCAACCTCCGCCGCGCCGGCACCGCCGCGGGTGCCAGCCGCCCCGGCGGCGTCACAACGTCAGGTAGCCGAGGTCCCTCGTGGCGCGGGCGCGCCGCTCGGGGCACCTCCTGAAAGCGGGCAGGTCCCTCGCGGCGCGGGCGTGCCGCTCGGGACGGCAACCGGCGCTGCCGGTCAGGCCCCGCCTACGGCGATGACGCCGGTTGCCGCATGGGATGGCGATCGTGTCGAACCGTGGAACCGGGTCCGCCGGATCACGGCGGAGCACATGGTACTCAGCCGCCGTGTCTCGGCCCATGTGAATTCGCTGATCGAGATCGACTTTACCCACATCGCCAACCTGCGCAAGCGGCAGCGGGAATCGTTCGCCGAGCGCGGCGTGAACCTCACATTCCTGGCGTTCATCGTGAAGGCGGTGGCAGAGAACCTGCGCAGTCACCCGGTGATCAACGCCGCGGTGTCCGGCGAGAACACCGTGTACCGGCGTGACATCAACATCGGCATTGCGGTAGCGCTCGACTGGGGGCTGATCGTTCCGGTGATTCATCACGCGGACGAGCTCTCGCTGCTCGGCATCGCGCGGGGGGTTCAGGATGTCGCCGAACGGGCGCGCGGCAAGCGCCTGATGCCCGAGGACATCCAGCGCGGCACCTTCAGCATCACCAATCCGGGCGGGTTCGGCACGTACGTTGGAACTCCGATCATCAACCAGCCGCAGGTGGCGATTCTCGCGATCGGAGCCATCGAAAAGCGGCCGTCGGTGGTCACGCTGCCTGACGGCAACGACACCATCGCGATCCGCACCAAGGGGATGCTCTGTCTCGCATACGATCACCGTGTCGTCGACGGCGCCGACGCGGACCGATTCCTTGCCGACGTGCGGCGGACCTTGCAGGCGTTCCCCGAGCATCAGGGGTGACGGCCGGAACGGAGCGCTGAGATGCGACGCATCACCGACAGCGGCGGCGCGGTCTGGGAAGTGACCCCCAGCGGGCGGACGACGCAGTACGGATGGGACGAGGTGTCGCTCGAATTCCGCCGCGTCCAGGGCGGCGATCCCGAATCGCGGTTCGTGCGATACGCGCCGCGCGGAGCGAAGTCGGCGGAGATCGCGCTCGAGGACGCCAGCGACCGCGCGCTGCTCACCCTGCTGGGCACCGCGCAGCCGGCGTGGACCTCGCCCGACGGGAGCTACGGCCGGCAGGCGTGATTGATCTGCACTGTCATTCCGCGGCGTCCGACGGCCTGTTGCCTCCGCGTGAGGTGGTTCGCGCAGCCGCCCTGGCCGGGCTTGCCACCATCGCGCTGACCGATCACGATACCACCGCGGGACTCGACGAAGCGGTCCGCGCGGGCGGGGAGTCCGGCGTGGGGGTGATCGGTGGCTGCGAATTCTCGGTGCGCGTCGACTGGGGCGAGATGCATCTGCTGGCCTACTTCATCGATCCGGGCGATGTCGAAATCGAACGGTTTCTGGTCGCGGCACGCGCCGATCGCGAGCGGCGGGCCCGCGAGATGGTCAACCGCCTCGTGGGGCTGGGGATCGTGATCAGCTACGACGACGTGCGCGCGGGCGCTGCGGGGGCCGCGATCGGACGGCCGCACGTCGCGCGGGCGATGCACCGGCTCGGGCACGTCGCATCGCTCCAGGCGGCGTTCGATGGGTACATCGGGCGCGGTCGCCCGGCGTTCGTCGAGAAGGAACTCCCTACGCTGCGAGCCGTCGCCGATCTGGTGCATCGTCGGGGCGGCGTCGTGTCGGCGGCGCACCTCAAGCTGCGCGGCACGCGCACGACACTCCAACGGCTCAAGGCCGACGGACTCGACGCGGTGGAGACCCGCCATCCCAGCCATTCGCCCGATATGATCGCCAACCTGACCGACGCGGCGCAGGCGCTCGATCTGGGACGCAGCGGCGGTTCGGACTGGCATGGCGAGCGGGATCCGGCCGACACCCACGCGGCGTTGGGCTCGCAGCAGGTCCCCGGCGAATGGTTGGCAGATCTGGACAGGCGGCGCCCGCCGAGGGCGATGGAGTGAGAGAGATCGGAGGCGGCGTCGCCTTGGTGACCGGCGGCGCGCGGCGGCTGGGCCGTGCCTTCGCCGAAGGCCTTGCGGGACGTGGGATGCGCATCGCGGTGCACTACGCGGCGGCCGAGGGCGCGGCGCGCGAACTGGTTGGCGCTCTCCGCAGCCGCGGATGCGACGCTGAGATGTTCGGCGCCGATCTCCGCGATGCCGCCGCCGCCGCCGAGCTTCCCGATCGCGTGGCGGGCCACTTCGGGCGGCTCGACGTGCTGGTCAA
>JBOHRZ010000322.1:0-3604 GCA_050732975.1 Gemmatimonadales bacterium | reverse complement strand
TCCTCGATCGCGTCGATCAGCGCGATCGGTTGAACGTTGTGGTACGTCAGTCCGTGGCCGGCGTGGACCGCGAGGCCGACGCCGGCGGCGTGTTCGGCCGCGGCACGCACCTGGTCGAGGGCGCGGCCGTCTTCCCTCCAGTGGTGGGAGTATCGGCCGGTGTGGAGTTCGACTGCCGGAACGCCGAGGGACCGGGCGGCATCGATCGTAGCCGGCACGGGATCGATGAACAGCGAGACATGAATTCCCGCGTCCTGGAGGCGCGAAATCGCGGCCGGGAGCAGCGGGTCGCGGCGAGTGAGATCAAGGCCGCCTTCGGTGGTGATTTCCTCGCGCCGTTCGGGGACCAGGGTGGCCTGGTACGGCCGCAAACGGCAGGCAATCGACACGATGTCGCCGGCGGCCGCCAGTTCAAGGTTGCAGACGGTCCGCACCCCGGCAATGATCGCCTCGACATCCCGGTCCTGGATGTGCCGGCGGTCTTCGCGGAGATGAATGGTGATGCCGTCCGCGCCGGAGGCCTCCGCGTCGCGGGCCGCCGCGAACGGATCCGGCTCATCGGTGCGCCGGGCTTCGCGCACCGTGGCCACGTGATCGACGTTGATGTAGAGTCGCAACGGCCGCATTGCCAGTCCACCTATTACGTTTCGCGCGTCGCGTTGCGCGGAGGTCGCCTGTGTTCCCGTTCGCCCGTCAATCCGTGATCGGTGTTGCCTGTCTCGCGCTGCCGGCGGTTCTGGTCGCGCAGGGCGGCAAACCGGCCACCCCCGCCGCCGCCGTGCAGGAGTTTATGCGCGCCGTGGCCGACAGCAACCTCAGCCGGATGTCGCAGCTCTTCGGGACATCCAGGGGTCCGTCCGCCACGACCCACCAGCCGGCCGACTACGAGAAGCGCATGGTGATCATCCAGGCCATGCTCGGTCGGATCCAGGTTCATACCCTGGGCGACGTGCCCGGCCGGGACGGCATGCGCACCGTATCGACCGAGCTGCAGCGCGGCAATTGCAAGATCGTCATTGCGGTCAACGCCGTTTCGGCTCATGGGAGCTGGCTGGTGCACGACTTCGACCTGACCGCGGCAAGCCAGTTCAATCAGCCCTGCGCCAACGGGAACGGAACGTAGCGGTCCGTCGTTCAGAAGGATCGCCACCGGTCACTCGGTCAGTTCGATCAGGGTGCCGTCGGTGGCTTCGGGATGCAGGAAGGCGATCCGGTGTTCACCCGCGCCGCCGCGCGGCAGCTGGTCGATGAGGGTATAGCCTTGTTCGCGACAGGCGGCCAGGGCGGCGTCGAGATCGGGGACACGGTAACAGACGTGATGGAGGCCGGGGCCGCGGCGGGCGAGAAACCGCCCGATCGGCGAATCGGGGGAGAGCGGTTCGAGAAGTTCGACCTCCGAGCCGCCGAAGTCGAGATGAAGGATCCTGGCGCCGTCGGCCTCTTCGGGACCGCGACAGGCAACGCGGAGAACGTCACGATAGAAGCGGGCGGCGGCGTCGATGTCGGCGACGGCGATTCCGAGGTGAGCGATCGCGGGCTTCATGCTGGTGAACCTAATGCTTGCGCAAGGAGCGGCGGGGAAATGAGCGGCAATACTGTGGCGGTTACGGACGCGACATTTGACGGCGAAGTCGTCAAGGCAAAGGGACTGGTACTGGTGGATTTCTGGGCGACCTGGTGCGGGCCGTGCCGGATCATTGCGCCGACGCTGGACGCGCTGGCGCAGTCGTACGCCGGCAAGATCAAGATCACCAAGCTCGATGTCGACGCGAACCAGCTCACGGCGATGCGCTATAACGTGCGTTCGATTCCGACGCTGGTCTTCTTCAAGGACGGCCAGCACGTCGACACCCTGATCGGCGCCCATCCGCGCCCATCGCTCGAGGCGAAGATCAACCAGCACCTCGCCGCCTGAACCTGTTGCCCTTCGGGGCAGTGAAGCCGGTCACCCACGGATATGCGGGGTGGCCGGCTTTCGGTTTTCTTTCAGGGTATGGCGGCCACCCTGTACGTGATCGCGACCCCGCTCGGCAACCTGGGAGATCTCTCGCCCCGGGCCGGGGAAACGCTGCGCCGCGTCGCCCTGGTCGCTGCGGAGGACACCCGCCGGACCCGGCAACTGCTGTCTGCGATCGATGCCCATCCCCGGCTGGTATCGTGTCACGCGCACACGCCGGAGAGGCGCATCGACGCGCTGGTCGCCGCACTGGTGGCCGGCGATGACCTCGCTCTGGTCACTGACGCCGGCACTCCGGCGATCAGCGATCCCGGCACCGGCCTCGTCGCCGCCGCGCGCCGCGCCGGCATCCGGGTCGAACCGATTCCCGGGCCGTCGGCCATCGCCGCCGCAGTCTCGGCCTCGGGTCTCCCGGGCGACCGGTTTCTCTTTCTCGGATTCCTGCCGCGCAGGGGAAGCGCCCGGCGCCGATTGATCGAGCGGGCCGCCGCCGAGCCCTGGACGGTGGTGTTCTTCGAATCGCCCAACCGCCTCGCTTTGCTCCTGGCGGATCTCGCCGGCGCCTGCGGCGCCGATCTACCGGTGGTTGTGGCCCGGGAGCTGAGCAAGGTGCACGAGGATGTCCGCGACGGCACTCTGGCGGGCCTCCATGCGTATTACCTCCAGCATCCCGCGCTGGGTGAAGTGACGGTTGTCATGGCAGGGCGTCCCGCCGCCGCGACCGCCGAACTCGACGTCACCGAAATCGATGCGATGATCGCCCGCGAACTCGGAGCCGGCGAATCCCGCAAGGATGTGGTTCGAATGGTCGCCGATCGCTTCGGCATCGGCCGCAACGACGCCTACCGCATGGTCATGGAGCGCCCGTGAGATTTGCTGCAGCGCTGGCCGCCATCGTCATCGCCGTCCCGGCGGCGGCGCAGTCTACGGGAACGCCGTTGCTCACGATCGGACGGCTGCATTATGACGGCGGCGGCGACTGGTATGCCAATCCATCGAGCCTGCCCAATCTCCTCGCGGCCATCCGGGAACGGACCGGAATGCCGGTGGCCCCGCGCGAAGTGGTGGTGCGGCTCACCGACCCTGAACTCTGGGACGTCGCCTTTCTGCACGTCACCGGTCACGGCAACATCCACTGGTCCGACGACGACCTGAAGATCCTGCGCCGGTGGCTGCTGCAGGGTGGTTTCCTGCACGTCGACGACAATTACGGACTCGACGCGTCGTTCCGCCGTGAGATCAAGCGTCTCTTTCCGGACCATCCGCTGGTCGAAGTCCCACTCGACCATCCGATCTACCACCTGGTCTACGACTTCCCGGCCGGCGTCCCCAAGATCCACGAACACGACGGCAAGCCGGCGCAGGGCTTCGGCATTTTCGTCAACGGCCGCCTGGTCGTCTACTACACGTATCAATCGGACCTCGGCAACGGGTGGGAAGACACCACCGTTTACCACGATCCGCCGGCCAAGCACGAAGCGGCGCTGCGAATGGGCGTCAACCTGTTCGCGTACGCCGTGGGATACGGCGGCGGATGACACCGGTGTCGCTCCGGCGAGCCCTCGATGACGTCGGCCGCCCGTTGCGAGGCGCCAGCGGACTGGCGCGGGCGCTCGCCGGCATCGCCGCCACGTCGCTGATCTTTGC
>JBOHRZ010000321.1:0-3623 GCA_050732975.1 Gemmatimonadales bacterium | reverse complement strand
GATCTCCAGCGACACCGACTTGATCCCGGCTTCCTCCCACGGCGTCAGGTCGAGAACCGTGACGTCGAATTCCCGCCGCTCTGCCCAGCGCACGTACATCCGCATCAGCATCTCGGCCCAGTCCTGCGACTCGGTGCCCCCCGCGCCGGGATGGATGGTGAGGATGGCGTCGCGGGCGTCGTCCGGTCCCTGCAGCATTGCCTGCAACTCGAGCTGCTCGACCTGCGTGCCGATGCGCTGCACCTCGGCGTCGAGCTCCGCTACCATCGTCTCCTCGGGCTCGGCTTCCAGTAATTCCGACAGTCCCGCCGCGTCGTCGAGCTGGCGGGTGAGCTGCTGATGCGGCGTGATCCACGCCTTGAGCGTGCGGATTTCTTCCACCTGCCGGCGGGCACGGTCGCCGTCCGACCAGAACGACGGATCGGCTTGCAGGGCCTCCAGCTCGCCGAGCCGCGCTACCTTGCGGTCAAGGTCAAAGGAAGCCTCGAAGTTCGGCGGCACGATGCTGCAGTTCGACAATCTGTTCGGCGCGATCCGACATGCTCATCTCCTGGTCTCGCGCCAAAGATAGCTAGCCGAACAGCGACTGGCCTTCGGCGAGGATCTCGTTGAGCGCTTCGGTGAAGTACGGGGTGGTGTTCGCGAGTTCCTCGCCGACCTGCTCGGTGTACTCCTCCCAACTGCGTCGAATTTCCTCGCCGAACAGCTCCTTGAGATTGCCTTCGGCGAGCCCGCGCTGGCGCTTCTCGGGATAGTACACCACCAGATCGGACACCAGGGCGCGAGCCAGCCGGCGAGCACGGGTGCCGGGATCCTGATTCAGGAACGGATTGGTGTACCGCGGTTCGGCGCGCGGCGGTGGTCCGGCCGGCGGCGGAGGCACCGCATGAATCACCGGCTCCAGCGGCGGCATTTCGGTCCCCGTCAATGGCGAGTGCACCGGCGGCATCGGCGGCGGCGAAGCCGGGACGGCGATCGCTGGTTCCGGCCAGGCGACCGGCCGGGCCGGAGGCGGCGCGGGTGCCACCGCCGGCGGCGCCGGTGGTGGTGCCGCTTCCATCGGGGCTGCTCGCATCGGCGGTTCGGTTCGCGGCGGCGCGATATGCGGCGCTTCCGTGGAGGCGACGGTCGGCGCCGCAGCCGGAGGCCGGCGGACCGCGATCAATCCGCTGCATACCGAGCAACGCGCCCGGACGCCGCGCTCGGGAACCTTGGCGGGATCCACCCGGAAAACCGTGCCACACTGGGGACAGACGACGTTCATCGATTCCTCAACTGCTGCGGGCGTCGCGGCCGCCGGGCCCGCTGCGGATGTCCATGTCGCCGCGGCGCCGGTCCACCACGAAGACCGACCCCGGCAACGTCTTGGCGTAGCTCTTCATTTCGGTCGCCAGTTCGCTCACCTGCGCCGGATGAGTGAAGCGGCGGTGCTGATTGGTCACAACACCGATCGACAGTGTCATCAAGGGTACCCGGTGCAACTGTCCGCGCCGATCCTTCCCGAAAAAATATCCGGCCCGACGGTCCTGCTCGCTGTATTGCAGCGGGATCAGTTCGTCGAACACCGCCAGCACTTCGGTGCAGACCGGAGCGAAATCGGCCACCGATGTCACGAAGATGAAATCGTCGCCGCCGATGTGCCCGACAAACCCGTCCTGGCCAAGCAGCCCCCGGACCACGTCGTGCAGAATCCTCGACAGAATGTAGATGACGCGATCGCCGTCATAATAGCTGTACCGGTCGTTGAACTCCTTGAAGTGATCCAGGTCGGCGTAACACACCGCGAAGACCGACCCCGTGTCCATCCGCCGCCGGATCTCCCGCTCGATCTCGTTGGTACCCGGGAGCCGGGTCGACGGGTGCACCGCCACGTCCCGTTCGGTGCGCACCATCAGGGCGTCGAGCCGCGCCCGCTGCTCGGCCGGATCGAGCAGCGGGGAGAGCACCTCATCGGCCCCGGCCTCATACCATTCTACGATCGTGGCGGAGTCGTGCCTGCTTGTGAGGATCGTCACCGGGACGATCGCAGTGGAGGGGTCGCCCTTCAGCAGTTGGACCAGCTCCACCCCTTCCCGGTGACGGGAGGTCTCGTCGACGAACGCCAGGACCCCCCGGCCGCGCAGGATGAGGGTGGCGACCTCCTCGGGGTCCGGATGGATTTCGATGGACAGATCGCGCGCCGCCGCCCAGCGCGACACGAGGTCCGGAAGCGCACGGTCAGCGGCACCGCAATACAGGATGATTCGCCGCCGATGTGGCACGTCCGGACTCCAGGCGAAGTGGGCGGGTTGGCAACGTACCGTCGCCGGGGGCGGCGGTCAAATGAACCAGGCGGCCGCTGCGATCATGCCGTACAGCGCCACCAACTGCACGCCCTCGAGCCAGTGCGACTCGCCGTCAACCACGATCAGCGCCGTCACGATCACGGCCATCGCGAGCGCCAGAACCTCCAGCTCCGGGAAGACCAGCGTCATCGGCGCGCCGAGGAGCGCACCGGCAAACACCAGCAGTGGAGCCACCACCAGCGCGATCTGGGTGCTGGACCCGACCGCGACCTGCACAGCCAGGTCGGTCCGGCCGTGATATGCTGCGATCACCGCCGTCACATGTTCGGCGGCGTTGCCGACGATCGGCACCACGATGAGTCCGAGGAAGACCTCGGAGACACCAAGGTCGCGCGTCACCGGCCCGATCGACTTGACCAGCAGGTCGGACTCGAACGCCACGAGTACGGTGGCTACCGCCAGCGCTCCCAGCACTTTCGGCAGCGGCCACCGCGCCCGCCCCGCCGCCGCGGGCTCCGGCGCCGGAACCACGCCGCGTCGGGAACTGGCCACGTAGACCAGCCAGGCCACGTAGGTCAGCGCAAGGATCACGGCCACCGTTTCCGACAGTCCCACGAGATGGTGCTCCCCCGGCGTGCCACGGAGAAAGGTCGGCAGTATCAGCGCGGCCACTGCCAGCGCCAGCATGCCGAGTCCCATCCCGGCAGCCGTCCGGTCGAACCTCAGCACCGGCCGGCGCAGGCCGCCGGAGATCAACGCGACGCCGAGAATCAGCAGCAGATTGCTGAGCACCGACCCCGCAATCGACGCCTTGACCAGTTCGATGTATCCAGCCGAAAGCGCCGCGATGCAGACGATGATTTCGGTGGCATTGCCGAAGGCCGCGTTGAGCATCGCGCCAACCGTTGCGCCGGTGCGTTCGGCAAGATGCTCTGTGGCGGTCGCGATCAATCCCGCCAGCGGCGGGATGGCGCATACCGCCACCACGAACGTCGGCAGCGGGCCGGCGTGCAGCAGCATGAGCGCGCCTGAGACGGGTACGCCAAGGTAGAGCAGTCCGAGCCATCGACGCCGGCGATCTGGCGGTTCCGGCCTGGGCGGAGGGGTCAGTCGCGGGCGTTCCGGTGGCCTGGCATCCGGGATGTCGTCCTCGTCCCGCGTTGCCGCTCGCGCTCGCCGTGACTCGGGCTTCGGTGACGACATCGGTGGCGCTCGCCTGGCCGCGGGCGCCACCAGTAGATCGCGAACACGACGCAATGGCACCTTCGCATCCTGGACGGCGCGCGCAATGGCGCCTCGTGGCTCGCGCAGCAGCACCAGGATCACGTCGTCCCAGGT